>NZ_CAXSKY010000018.1:0-54864 GCF_964238065.1 Clostridium sp. AUH-JLR23 | reverse complement strand
GTTGGTAGTACGAAACCTCCACAGTGGACTTTCACCACCAAGTTTTATGCCATGCGTGGCACACACAAAAAAAGAACGTGGGGAAACGTTCTTTTTACTTTTATAGACGAATTGGTATATAGGGAGAGGGATCGTCTATATTTTATCATATTATATGTCTTGTCTTAAGACACTTATATACTACCGAGAACTTATGAATTCTCTATGAACAATTTCTTAATTCACAGTTTTTCTTGATTAGTATTGTGCTTCTACATTTGCTTGTACAACATAAATCTGATTTGGTACACATATAATACTTTTTGAACTTCCTTCTTTAACCCAACCAACTTTTTCACAATCATGATTAGGACAATCAACATTGACTGCACGATATTGATGATCTTGCACTTCTAAATGAAATTCACCATAATCTCCTTCAAAAGTATATGTCTGATTCTTTGATATATCTATTGTTTCAATAATTTCATCATGATAATGGATTTCTATAATACCACCTTTTTTATCTTGAGTCAGTTGATAAATAAAATAGATTGCGCCAATCACAATACATAAGCCAATAATAAAAATAATGTCTTTCTTTTTCATATATGATTTCCTTTACTTTTATTTTCTTTATTATGGTAATCAAGAGTGACACATAAGTCAATAATTTTATGAAATTTAATCTTTGTTATTTCATAATTGATAAGATAGGTGTATAATATTTATATAGAAATATTATAAATAAGGAGGAATCTTGATATGGTTAAAATCATGTTAGCATGTAGCGCTGGTATGTCAACTAGCTTACTTGTCACAAGAATGCAAAAAGCTGCAAAAGAAAGAGGTTTAGAAGCTAAAATTTGGGCTGTTAGTGAAACTGCTCTTACAACAGAATATGCTGCTGATCCATGTGATGTTTTACTTATTGGACCTCAAGTTCGTTTCCGTTTAAATTCTATCAAAGAACAAGTTAAAAACGCTATCCCTGTTGATGTTATTGACATGCGTACTTATGGTATGATGGACGGTGAAAAAGTTTTAGACCAAGCTTTAAAAATGCTAGAAGATTGGAAAAAATAAGCGTTAAACATTCGCTAACATATGAATACTTAAAAAGGACATTTCTAAATGTCCTTTTTTTTACTTAATCTAAATCTTCTCCATTAGATGCAATAACTTTTTTATACCAATAAAATGAGTCTTTACGACTTCTAGAGAAATCTCCTGTTCCATCATCATGTCTATCCACATAAACAAATCCATAACGTTTTGCATATTGTCCTGTTCCTGCTGAAACCAAGTCAATTGGTCCCCAAGTTGTATAACCAATTAATGGGACACCATCTTCAATAGCTTCTTTCATAGCAGCAATATGTGGTCTTAAGTAGGCAATACGATAATCATCATGAATAGAACCATCTTCTTCAACCTTATCAAATGCTCCAAGTCCATTTTCAACAATCATTAATGGTGTATGTGGGTAACGGCCATTCAATAATTTTAATGTATAACGTAAACCATCTGGATCAATTTGCCATCCCCAGTCACTTGCTTCTAAATAAGGATTTTTAGCACCAACTGTCATATTACCTTTAGCCATTTCTACATCCTTATTTACAGTGATACAGTTAGATTGATAATATGAGAATGTATAGAAGTCAACTGTTCCTTCTTTTAAAATTTTCTTATCTTCTTCAGTAATATAAGAAGTATCAATACCGTTTTCTTTAAAATAGCGCCACATATATGATGGATATTCACCTCGAACCTGAACATCACCACAGAAATTATTCTTGAAATCATCTTCATCATATGCAGCTAAAATATCTTTAGGATTTGGTGTCAATGGATAAACTGTTGTATGAGCAATCATGTTTCCTATCATAAAATCAGGGTTAATTTCATGTCCTGCTTTCACAGTTAATGCACTGGCAACAAATTCATTATGTAATGCTTCAAACATTTTTTGTGGATCACTCTTTAATTCATCCAATGGAATACGATGATCTGAATTGACATCTTCAGGATCCATCATTCCTAAACCATAAAGATTTCCAATTCCTCCTTCACCCATACATGCAATATTGATTTCATTAAAAGTTAACCAATATTTCACTTTATCCTTATATCGTTTAAAGCATGTTGTTGCATACTTTACAAATAAATCAATCACTCTTCGATCAGTAAACCCATTATATTTTGTGACAATATTCCATGGAATTTCATAGTGACATAAAGTAATCAAAGGTTCCATTCCATGTTTATGACATTCATCAATCACATCATCATAAAACTTCAAACCTGCTTCATTTGGTTCTTCATCATCACCATTAGGGAAAATACGTCCCCAGTTAATTGAAAATCTAAAAACATTCCATCCCATTTCAGCAAACATAGCAATATCTTCTTTATAATGGTGATAGAAATCTACAGCTTCATGACTTGGATAAAAGGCTGTAGGATCTGTTTTTGGTAAAAATGTTCTTGGTGTATTCACATCTCCACCTAATAACATATCAGGCACACATAAACCTTTTCCATCTTCTAGATAAGCACCTTCACATTGGTTGGCAGCAACTGCTCCACCCCATAAAAATCCTTTAGGAAAACCCATTTTTTATTACCTCCATTTCCTTATAACTTTATTATACAATATTTTTTTCTATTTGTAAGAAAAAAGAGCATAGCCATAAGGTTATGCTCGATTTATATTATTTTGCATCTTTAGGTGCAAATTTTGATTCATAATCGTAAATAGTACGTAAGATTTCTTCCATATCTTTTACGATTGGCATTCTTGGGTTAGCTGGAGTACATTGATCTTCATATGCGTTCATAGCAATTCTATGAATTGATTCTTCCCAAGCAGCTTTATCAATACCTTGAGATTTAACGTTAGTTGCAACACCAACTTTAACACATAATTCTTCACATGCATCAGCGAACATTTGAACACCTTCTTCAGGAGTTTTTGGTTTTAATCCAATTAATTGTGCTAATTCCATGTATTTAATATCAGCTTTATAGTTTTCAATTTTTGGCCAGATATTTAATTTAGTTGGAACTGTACCATTGTATCTAATAACATGTGGTAATAAGATACCATTTGTACGTCCATGAGGAATATGCCATTCTCCACCAATCTTATGAGCTAATGAGTGGTTCATTCCTAAGAATGCGTTAGCGAATGCCATACCTGCGATAGTTGCAGCATTGTGCATTTTTTCTCTAGCGATTGGAGTTCCTTTTGTAACTGATTCTTCTAAGTAATCAAATACCATCTTAACAGCTTGTTTAGCCCATCCATCAGTAAAGTCAGAAGCTAAGATTGAAACATAAGCTTCAACAGCATGAGTTAATACGTCAATACCAGTATCAGCAGCAATTGCTGGTGGTAAACTCATAACGAATTCTGGATCTACGATAGCTACAGTTGGAGTTAATGCGTAGTCAGTTAATGGATATTTCTTATTAGCTTTCTTATCAGTAATAACTGCGAATGGTGTAACTTCTGAACCTGTTCCTGAAGTTGTTGGGATACAGATTAATCTTGCTTTCTTACCTAATTCAGGGAATTTGAATGCACGTTTTCTGATATCCATGAATTTTTGTTTGATATCATCGAAGTTAACTTCTGGATGTTCATACATTAACCACATAACTTTTGCAGCATCCATTGATGATCCACCACCTAATGCAATGATAACATCAGGTTGGAATTTTCTCATTAATTCAACACCTTCGTTAACTGTATCAATACTTGGATCTGGTTCTACATCGAAGTATAATTCTAAGTCAACTTTATTACGTCTTCTTCTGATAACGTCTTCAATCTTTTCAACATATCCAAGATTGTACATACCTCTATCAGTAATAATCATGGCTTTTTCCATGTATTTCATATCTCTTAAATATCTAATTGAATTTCTTTCAAAGTAGATTTTTGGAGGAAGTTTAACCCATTGCATATTGTTGTTACGTCTCCCTATTCTCTTAATATTTAATAAATTTACAGCACTAACGTTATTAGATACTGAGTTGTGACCATAAGATCCACATCCTAATGTTAATGATGGAATGAAGGCATTGTAAACTGAACCAATTCCACCGAATGTAGATGGAGCATTTTCGATAACACGAATTGCTTTACATTTTAAACCAAATTCTACTGAAATATCATGATTTTGTGTATGAATAGCAGCAGAGTGTCCTAAACCGTTGAATGCTACCATAGCAGCAGATTTAGCAATACCATCTTCAGTTGAAGTTGCTTTTAATACAGCTAATACTGGAGATAATTTTTCTCTTGTTAATGGTTCATTTGGACCAACTTCTTTACATTCAGCAAGTAAGATTTGAGTATCTTCTGGTACTTTAAATCCAGCTTGTTCAGCGATCCAAGTTGCTGGTTTACCAACAACTGCAGCATTAACAGTTCCAACTTCGTTAACTTTATCACTGTATGCTTCAGCACCAAACATATATTTTTCAAGTTTAGCTTTTTCTTCAGCATTTACCCAATATACTTTAAAACGAGAAATTTCTTCTTTAAATTCATTATAAATTTCTTGGTCAACGATTGCAGCTTGTTCAGAAGCACAAATCATACCATTATCAAATGATTTTGATAATACGATATCATTAACTGCTCTTTTTAAGATACAAGATTTTTCAACATATGCAGGTACGTTACCAGCACCAACACCTAAAGCAGGTTTACCACAAGAGTAAGCAGCTTTAACCATTGCGTTACCACCAGTTGCTAAGATTGTTGCAACACCTGGATGGTTCATTAATGCGTTAGTTGCATACATTGATCCACGTACACCAATCCATTGAATACAATCTTCTGGAGCTCCAGCAGCAATTGCAGCATCTCTCACTACTTTTGCAGCTTGAACTGAACATTCATATGCAGATGGATGGAATGAGAAGATGATTGGGTTTCTTGTCTTTAATGAAATTAATGATTTGAAGATAACTGTTGAAGTTGGGTTTGTTGTTGGAACAATACCACAGATAACACCAACTGGTTCAGCAATTTCAGTAATTCCAGTTAAAGGATCTTCATTAATAATTCCTACAGTTTTCAAGTGACGAAGATTACTTGTTACATATTCGCAGGCGAATAAGTTTTTAACAGCTTTATCTTCAAAGACACCTCTTCCAGTTTCTTTGACAGCTGCTTCTGCTAAAACACCATGTTGATCTAATCCAGCAACAGAGCATTTTGCAACGATGTAATCTACAGCATCTTGATCAAAAGATTCAAATTTGTCTAATGCAACTAATGCTTTTTGTACTAACTCATCAATATGAGCATCGACTTGTTCATTAGTCCATTCAGCCTTTGGGGCTTCTTTTTTTACAGCTTTTTTTTCTGCCATAACATTTCCTCCGACATCATAAAATTATTTACACGTCTAATATACTATATTCCTTGTGAAAAAACAAGCAAGAGTATATATTTTTCATAATAAAAAAAGCGAAAAAACAATGTAAACCTTTTCAATTTATAAAATTATTTTTCCCAATAAAAATCAATATTTTCCATATCTTTTATTTTCATTTTCAAAAAAAGCCAACCCATATTTATAGGTTGACTTTTCAATAAACAATTAGTCTAATGCAGCAATCATAGCTTTATATGAATCTTCTTGTAAAGAAGCTCCACCTACTAATGCTCCATCAATATCAGGTTGTTCTAATAAAGCTTTTAATCCTTCTGGTTTTACAGATCCACCATATTGGATTCTCACTTGATCAGCAACTTCCTGTCCATATAATTCAGCAACAACGCTTCTAATATATGCACAAACATCTTGAGCGATTTCATTAGTTGCAGTTTTTCCAGTACCAATAGCCCATACTGGTTCATAAGCAATAACAACACGACTTGCACAGTTTGGACATACATCTTTAAATGCAGCTACTGTTTGAGTTTTCACAACATCTTTAGTTGTTCCTGCTTCATATTCTTCTAATGTTTCACCAACACATACAATTGGAGTTAAATCATTTGATAAAACTTGACGCATTTTTGCATTCACTGTTTCATCAGTTTCACCAAAATATTGTCTTCTTTCAGAGTGACCTAAAATAACCCATTCTACTCCAATTTCTTTTAACATGCTTACACTCACTTCTCCAGTATAAGCACCACTATCTTTAAAATGACAGTTTTGAGCAGCAACAATTAAGTTTTTAGCTGCACCTTTAGCAGTCTGTAAAGCTAAATATGGAGTTGCAATTCCCCAATCAGCTTTATCAGTGCATGCTCCATCAACTGCTTCAACAAAAGCTTTTGTTTGGGCAATTGTTTTATTCATTTTCCAGTTTCCTACGATAATTGGTTTTCTCATTGTCATAATCCCCTTATTATTTATCATCAATTGCAGCAATACCAGGTAATACTTTACCTTCCATATATTCTAATGAAGCTCCTCCACCAGTTGAGATATGAGAAACTTTATCAGCATATCCAAGTTGCATTACAGCAGCAGCACTATCTCCACCACCGATGATTGTATTAGCATCTGGTAAGTTTGCTAAAGCTTCGCATACTGCGATAGTTCCTTTAGCGAATGGTTCCATTTCAAATACACCCATTGGACCATTCCATACAACAGTTTTAGCTCCTTCTAAAGCAGCTTTGATATTTTCAACTGATTTAGGTCCAATATCTAATCCCATGTATCCTTCTGGAATATCTTCACCACATACTTTAATATCACCTTCAGCAGCAAATGCATTATTGATTACTGAATCAACAGGTAAGATTAATTTATCTCCACCTTTTTCAATAATTTCTTTAGCAACTTCGATTCTATCATCTTCAACTAAAGAATTACCAATTTCATGTCCCATAGCTTTCATGAAAGTATAAGTCATACCTCCACCAACGATAACTTTATCAGCAATCTTTAATAAGTTTTCAATAACTAAAATCTTATCAGAAACTTTAGCTCCACCTAAAATAGCAACCATTGGTCTTTCAGGATCACTTACAGCTTTTCCAATATAAGCAATTTCTTTTTCAACTAAGAATCCAGCAGCAGATGGTAAATGAGCAGGAATCCCAGCAGTAGAAGCATGTGCTCTATGTACTGAACCGAATGCATCTTCAACGAATACATCTCCAAGTGATGCCCAATATTTACCTAATTCAGGATCATTTTTGCTTTCACCTTTTTCATAACGTGTATTTTGTACTAAGATGACTTGAGCATTATCAGCTTCTTTAACAGCTTTTTCAAGTTCAGGTCCTCTTGTACAGTTTACAAATTTCACATCTACTCCTAATAATTCAGATAATCTAGGAGCTACAACAGATAAATCATTTTTAGCTTTATCTTCTTCAGTTTTTACTTTACCTAAATGTGAGAACAATACGATAGCTTTTGGTTTTTGTTCTAACAAATATTTTAAAGTAGGTAATGCGGCAACAATTCTGTTGTCATTTGTAATTTCTCCTGTTTCTTTGTTTCTAGGTACGTTGAAGTCAACACGAACTAAGACAGTTTTTCCAGTGACTTCAATATCTTTAATTGTTTTTTTGTCCATTTTTCTCAACCCTCCATGTGCAAATTATAACATTCTTATAACTGATTTTCAATTGCTTTTATAGTTGTTAAAGCAATAAGAATTGTCATTTTTTGTAAAAATAGAAAAAGCTGTTTTTATATTTTATGTGAACTCAAAATAATCTCCGTATAATCGTCATTTATTGACTCATTCTATAAAAACACTTTCACCAACACATTATATTGACATATATTAATAGTGGTGATTTTATGTATGATGATATCCTTCAACATATCTATAATCCACAAACTCTCATTATTGATTTACGTGATGAATTTTCTTTTCGTCAACTTCATTTAAAAAATGCTATCAATATTCCTGGGGATGATTTAAAAAGTCAAATTCCTTATTTACCTCATGATAAACTTCTATATTTTATCTGTGATACTGGAAAAACTGCTAAAAAGATGGCAGAACAATGCCAACAATTAGGTTTTCAATGTCAATATTTTCCACATAGCTTTCAATCCTTACTGATTTTAAAAAATGAACAATATTTTTAATAAAAAAGGAAAGACTTATGATTGATACTCAAGTCTTTCCATTTTATCTATGACCAATAAAATATTATTGATTATTTAATTGATAAAAAGCTTCTGTTGATGCATAACAAGATTGATCTTTTAACTCATCTTCAATTCTCATCAACTGATTGTATTTTGCAATACGGTCTGTACGAGAAGCAGAACCAGTTTTAATTTGACCAGCATTTGTCGCTACTGCAATATCAGCAATTGTTGTATCTTCTGTTTCTCCAGAACGATGTGAAACAACAGCTGTATAGTTTGCTTTTTGAGCCATTTCAATAGCTTCTAATGTTTCAGTTAAAGTTCCAATCTGATTCACTTTAATCAAAATAGAGTTAGCAACACCTTTTTCAATACCTTGTTGTAAACGTTTTGTATTTGTCACAAAGAAGTCATCACCAACCAATTGAACACGATCACCTAATTTTTCAGTTAAGTAATCCCATCCTTCCCAATCATCTTGATCTAATCCATCTTCAATAGAAATAATTGGATATTTATCACAAAGTTCAACATAGAAATCAACAAGTTCTTGAGACGTAAATGATTTGTTGTTTTCTCCTGGTAGTGTATATTTTCCATCTTTGTAGAATTCACTACTTGCAACATCCATAGCTAATTTCACATCAACACCAGGTTTATATCCAGCTGTTTCAATCGCTTCTAAGATTGTTTGAATCGCTTCTTCATTAGATGCTAAGTTAGGCGCAAAACCACCTTCATCACCAACGGCAGTGTTTAATCCTTTTCCTTTTAAAACTTTCTTTAATGCATGGAAAACTTCAGCTCCCATACGAATAGCTTCTTTAAACGAAGGTGCATTGACTGGCATAATCATAAATTCCTGGAAATCCACATTATTATCCGCATGTGCCCCACCATTAATAATATTCATCATTGGCGTAGGTAACACATGAGCATTCGCTCCTCCAATATAACGATATAAAGGAATATTTAATTCATGAGCAGCACATTTGGCAACAGCTAATGACACACCTAAAATCGCATTGGCTCCTAAACGACCTTTATTGGGTGTTCCATCTAAATCAATCATCATCTGATCGATTTTTCTTTGTGCAGTGACTTCTTCACCTACAACTGCTTTTGCAATTTCATCATTGACATTTTGAACAGCATTTAAAACACCTAATCCTAAATATCTGTTGGCATCTTTATCTCTTAATTCAACAGCTTCATGGACACCTGTTGAAGCACCACTTGGAACAATGGCTCTACCAAAAGCACCACTTTCGCTTTTCACTTCTACTTCTACTGTTGGATTCCCACGTGAATCCAAGACTTCTCTTGCATAGACACTGACGATTTGACTCATTTTACTTTCCTCCTAATAAGTTTCATTGTATGATCTATATCACATATAAGTTAGTTATAACTAACTATCAATAGAATAACACATTTTCTGATCTTGTGCAATCTTTATACTTTCAAAATCACTTATCACTCATAGTATTTACATATCTTCATTGTTCTATACAAGTTAAAAAAGACAACCCATTATTTTTTAAAACGTATTGTTAATCTTTCCTCCTGGTCCAGCATTGATAATCATTTCTGGGAAATTTGTATATTGTTTAAAGTTTTCCTGGAACATTTCAACAAGCTTTTGAGCTGTCATATCATAAGCATCTTTACTAACCCATGTTGTTCGAGGGTTTAATAATTCCTGAGGAACTCCCGGACAAAAGAGTGGAATGTTTAAATTAAAGAATGGATCAACTTCATAGCTAACATAATCTAATTCTCCATTAATGGCCGCTTCAATCATTGCTCTAGTATATTTTAATGGAATTCGACGTCCTATACCATAAGAACCGCCAACCCATCCAGTATTAATCAAAAAGACATTAGATCCTGCTTTGGTCATGCGTTTTTGAAATTGTTTCGCATAAAGTAGTGGATCCATTGGTAAAAATGGTTCTCCAAAACATGTAGAGAATGTTGCCTGTGGTTCAGTAATACCATTTTCCGTACCAGCCAGTTTACTTGTATAACCTGATACAAAGTGGTAAACAGCTGAATTTTGATCTAATTTAGAAATAGGTGGCAAAACACCAAAAGCATCAGCAGCTAAAAAGAATATTGTCTTAGGGATAGGTCCCATACCACTTGGTTCAATATTTTTAATAAATTCAAGTGGGTAACCCACACGTGTATTTTCTGTAATAGAGTCATCATCAAAATCAATAATTCTTGTATCTTCAAATAAACAGACATTTTCTGCCATAGCCCCAAATCTAACAGCATCCCAAATATCTGGCTCATTTTTTTGTGAAAGATTGATACATTTTGCATAACATCCACCTTCAAAATTAAAAACAGAAGTCCGTGACCAACCATGTTCATCATCACCTATCAATTGACGATGAGGATCTGTTGATAACGTTGTTTTTCCTGTTCCTGACAATCCAAAAAATAATGCCGTATTTCCATCTTCCCCAATATTAGCTGAACAATGCATTGTAAAAACATTGCGTTGAGGTAACATATAATTCATGACACAGAAAATACTCTTTTTGATTTCTCCAGAATATCCAGTTCCTGCAATCAAAACAATCTGTTTTTCATAATCAATCATAACAGCCACATCACTATTTAAACCAACTGATGCATCAACATGACAATCAGGAGCAACCAATACTAAATAATCCTCTTGAAAATGTTGTAATTCACGTGGTGTTGGTTTAATTAATAAATTAGAAATAAAAAGATTTTGACTTGCTTTTTCATTAATAATTCTAAAACCATAAGAATACTTTGGATTTGCGCCAGCATAACCATCAAAAATATATAAATCCTTATCTTGAAAATGTTGAATAATTGCCTGATAAACTTTTTCAAACTGTTCTCTAGATGCAGGTTGATTCACTTTTCCCCAAGCAATTTTATCATGAACAGCTGGCGTATCTACAACATATTTATCATGAGGTGAACGTCCCGTTCTTTGACCTGTTTCCACACATAAACATCCAGCTCGACTTAAACGTCCTTCTTTTTTAATTAAAGCTTTTTCAATCAATGATCCCGCTGGAATATTTCTAAAAACATTTCCTGTCGTACTAATCCCATATTTTTTAATTCCATAATCATCCATACAAACACTCCTTTCTTTTTTAAGACTTCTTTCTTTTATTTTATAAAAAATAATTTCTCACCACAAGAAAACTCGTTTTTTCAAATAAAAAAATAGGACTCTTTAGAATCCTATCTATTCACTGAAGATGCAATTTTATGATATGTCCAACGTTTACCTCTAATCGCAATTGATAATGCCATAATATTTTCAGGCAAAGCAATACCACACCAACCAGCATCACCAATATGTTGGATATCAATACCACAACGTTTATTGACTAATGCAATTTGTCGAATTGTTCCTTCATCACTACCTTCTTGAGAAGTTCCAATAGAACTTAATGATAAAGCTCCTTTAGATTTAATTAATTTACAAGCAGCAGTCACTTCTTCTTCTGATAAACCAGGTACTGTATAAACAGCAGGCATTAAAATAATATCAGCACCTGCATCAATAAATCTTTCAATACTATCTAAATCAACTAATGCTTCATCAATTCCTGAAGAATGCATTTTACCTGCAATAATCATTCCACCAAAGTATTCTTTTGCAAGTTTAATGGCATTTTCAATAGATGCATTACTTACACCTGTTCCAGGATTTCCTGTTAAACAGATAAAATCAAATCCCAATTCTTTAGCTTTTATAAATGTTTCTTTTGTCGCATGACGACCACTAGAAATTTCTAATCTGTTTTCCATCATTTTGGCATTTTCATCAATTGGTTCAAGATTACATCCTACTGGTCTACCTACTAATTTCTTTAATAATTTCACAGGTTCATCTGTTTCAGGTAATCCATTGATATGAGGATTATTGCAATCAAAAACATTTAATAAAACCATATCACTTCCAAAAGAAACAGCTAATTCAGCATTTGTTAAATCACCAAGTAAAGCTGGACAAGCCACAACTGTTTCAGTCATAATTGTTCTTCCTTCACTGGCTAGAATAGATTGTTTCAATTCATCTTTGTTCATTGATAACATTTCACTTGTTGTACAATTTAATAATCTTTTCATTTCCCGTATCCTCCTGACACATATTATATCGCTTTATCAAAACGCTTTCAACTTAATTTCTCAAGACTTTTTCAGGATTCAAAAATATCATAAAATATCTCAACATGATTATGATACCAATTCCATTGAAAATCATTATGATCCATCAATAAACATCTTTAAAATAGATATTATATCTGATTATCAAAAAACTAGGCTAAGCCTAGTCTTGAGGATGTGTGTCTAAATAATGGACAACTATTTTTGATAAACATGTTGACACAATCAAACCAAAAAGAAGTGTCATGATAAGATACTGAAGCAACAGTGAAGTCACTGGCGCAAGTTGCAATAAATCATATGTGATATAAGAAACAAGCACAAAAGCTACAATATCAACAATTAAAACGACTGTTCGATAAAGATTAATAGGACTATAAATACGATAAATCATATGAATGGATAAAATAGCTGTTGTATAGTAGAGAATTGTAAAAGCCTGATTTAAAGATAATGATAATGTCGGTGCTAATAGTTTTAAAGCAATGACACATAAAACAATCGCAATAGCATTTGGAAATGAATAGCGCATTGTGTATCTACCAATAGATTCTTTTTGTTTAGAGATATTCTTTTCAAATAAAATCATAAATGATGGGAATCCCTCTACAAAGTTATCTAGTAATGTCATTTGAAAAGGAATAAATGGATAAGGCATATTCAAAAGAATACATGTGATAGATATCAAAATTGTATAGATTGTTTTTAAATAATACATCGAAGCAGAACGTGTCACATTATTAATATCCAGTCTTCCCTCTTTCACAACATCTACCATTGTTGATAGTTCACCATTGATGACAACAAATTGTGAAATTTGTTTAGCGGCATCTGATCCAGAACCCATAGCAATAGATACATCAGCATCTTTTAAAGCCAAAACATCATTCACGCCATCACCAGTCATCGCAACCTTTTGTTTATGTTTTTGTAAACATAAAATCATCTCATGTTTCTGTGATGGTGAGGCACGTCCTATCACATGATAGTTTAAAATGGCATCTTCTAATTCTTGTGGCGTTGATAATGTAGAGGCATCAATATAATTTTGAGCATTTTCAATACCAGCCTGACTCGCTAAAGCACTAACAGTGACAGGATTATCCCCAGATATAACTTTCACATCAACATCATTATCTTTAAAAAACTGTATTGTTTCTTTAGCATCTTCTCTTAATGGATCTAAAATAACAATCACTGCCAATGGAACACTATGCATCATATCTTCCTGAAAAGTATCAAAATCATGATGTCTAGCAATCAATAAAATTCTAGCGCCTTGATGTTTAGCCTCTTCAATTTGGGTTGGTAAAACAAAATCAGGCAAGATGATTTCAGGTGCTCCAACAATAATCGTTCCTATATTTTCTAATTCTAGTGCACTCCATTTTCTTGCTGAAGAAAAAGAGACTCTTCTTAATGTGGAATAAGGGGCTTCACCTTGAAAATAATCCTGTAAAGTCAAAGACGTTGCATTATTATCAAGAGTTCCTTTCACAAATGAATTCATAATCAAAGAAAATTGATGACTCCATTGTGTATCAAAAGTATAAACATCTTGAACTTGCATTTTTCCCTGTGTTAATGTTCCTGTTTTATCCAAACATAACACATCGACATGGGATAATGTTTCAATACTGAACATTTCCTGAACTAACACTTTTCTTTTTCCTAGTCTTACAACGCTAGTAGCCAGAGATACACTTGTTAATAAAACCAGACCAATAGGTAACATACCTAATAATGCTGTTGACGTATTGACAATGGTTGTATTCAAAGTTTCATTTCTGATACCCATAGCCTGATAAAGCAAGCAAATACTGATTGGTAATACAAGCATACTTGTAAAACGTGTGACTTTCTTAAAAGTCTTCACCAACTCTGATGTCACTGGCTTACGTTTACGTGCTTCACTAGCAATCTTTGTTGCATAGTTATCCATACCCACATGTTCAACACAAGCATGACATGCTCCAGAAATAATAAAACTTCCTGATAAAAGATGATCACCGATATCTTTTAAAACCGGATCAGCCTCACCAGTTAATAATGACTCATCAACTTCTACCTGCGTATCTAGCACAATGCAATCTGATGATATCTGCATTCCTGTTTCCAAGAAAACAACATCATTCAAAACAATCTCTTCATTATCTATTTCCTGAATACAGCCATCACGTAAAACTTTTGTCTTTGGTGAAATAATTAAATTTAAACGTGCCACCATATTACGTGAACGAATATCCTGATAAATATGAATCACTGTATTCATTGTGACAATCAATACAAAAAATAAACTTGACCATGCTTTAACATAAATCAAAGCACAGGCAATCACAAAATTATAAACATTAAAAAGTGTAAACACATGTTCACAAAAAATCTGTCTATTTGTCTTAACTAAAGGTTTTGGTGAAACATTCACATGTCCTAACTGAACTTGTTCTTTCACCTGCTGACTTGTTAATCCCTTCACTTCACTCATAATATCACCCATTTTTAATATATAACTATTTCTAATCTTATCATATTTATATGGAAAAGCCATGTATTTTTTCTAAAGTTTTTCTAAATAAACTTCATTGACCATTTAAATCAGTTGGTTTATATAAGCAATTCTTAGTTTTGTGTTTTAATAAAATTATTTGAAAGAATAAGCTAAGATATTTTCAACAAAAGTGTCAGATTATCTATAAAAAATAAATAATAAAGTTATAGAAGAACCTGTATCAGCAATATAGTATGAAGTATCTTTTCAAAAGTAGAAAAAGAAATAAAAATACTTATAAGCACATGATATAATGCGATTAAAGACAAATTATTTTTCCATTTTTGTATGTGAGAAAAAGCCAATTTTTATCCAACACTTAAAAATATAACAATAAATTTTCAAATCAGTCTATCTAAATTAAAAAATAAAGGTATATTTGTCCTACGATAAATAGGAACAAAAAATAATGAGATAGAAATATTTTACAAATTCTTATTTGGAGAAATTGATGATAATTATTTTAGATAAATTTTAATTTTCATAAACGAAAGAAGGGAATAAAATTGAAAATCGGAATTGTATGTGCCACTGATGATGAACTTTCTCCGTTTTTAAAGCAGATCAAGACTTAATAAAAATATCAAAAAGAGCTGTAAAAAACATAGAATCAAGAAACAAAGTATTTTGGGGACGAATTGTTACAGGAGAAGCTTTTATAACAGATATGGGACGTAAAAAAATCAATGATGAATTTGCACCTTTGGCAGTTGATATGGAAACAGCCAGTATCGCTCATGTATGCTATGTAAACAAGATACCATTTCTTTCAATTCGCTGTATTACTGATACTGCTGAACACAAAGGTGTTGAAAATTTTGAAAAAAATTGTGTCAAATCTTCTATAATCGCAAAAAATATGACTTTAGCTATATTAAAAGAATATAGGAATCAGCATAAATGAAAACGACAAAATAAGAAAAAGATGAAATATGCCATTTAAAAAATCTTCGAAGTCAACTTTATTTATGTAAGAGCATATCATTATTAACTATGCCTGTATTAAAAATAATATAATCATAAATATCCATCAGCAACTGGTGGATATTTATTGTATACAAAAAGGAATAGTTTTTGACTATTCCTGTATATCATTTTGATCAAAAACATCATCAATTGGTGCACCAGGAGCAACCATTGGGAAGACTTTATCATCTTCTTCAATCATACATTCAATCACTACTGGTCCCTGACTATCCATTGCTTCCAAAATAGCTGGAGCCACTTCTTCTTTCTTTGTGACTCTTATGGCTTTACATCCAAGCCCCTCTGCTGTTTTACAGAAATCAACTTTATCATCAAGTACAGTTGCTGAATAACGTTTTCCATAAAATAATGTCTGCCATTGACGAACCATTCCTAAAACATGATTATTTAAAATGACTTCAATAATAGGGACTTGATAACGTGAAGCTGTTGCTAATTCATTCATGTTCATTCTAAAGCATCCATCTCCAGCAATATTAAAGACATATTGATCAGGTTTTCCATATTTTACACCAATGGAAGCCCCTAAGCCATAACCCATTGTTCCAAGTCCACCACTGGTAATGAGCTGACTTGGTCTTTTAAAATGGTAATATTGAGCTGCCCACATTTGATTTTGACCTACTTCAGTACAGATAATGGCATTATTATCTGTTAATGCTTCAATTTGTTCAATCACATATGGTCCTGTTAATTTATCACTATCATAAGATAATGGATATTGTTCTTTTAAAGCTCTAATTTCCTTTAACCACTGTGAATGATTTTGTTGCTTTAACAATAAATTCAAAGCATTTAAAACACTTTTCGCATCACCCACAATACCTAAATCAACATTGACATTTTTATTAATCTCTGCCTCATCAACATCAATATGAATAATTTTAGCATGTCTCGCAAATTTTTGAGCATTTCCAATCACACGGTCACTAAATCTGACACCTATTGCCACTAATAAATCACAGTTAGAAACACCAAGATTACTTGTTTTTGTTCCATGCATTCCAAGCATTCCTGTATAACGTGGATTGGTTCCATCAAAAGCACCTTTTCCCATCAAAGAATCGGTAACAGGCGCATCAATCTTTTCTACAAACTCACGTAGTTCCTGGGAAGCATTAGATCTGACAACACCTCCTCCAACAAAAACAAATGGCTTTTCACTTTTTTCAATCATTTCAATAGCTTGTTTTAAAGTAGATGTTGGATAAGTATAACTGCGTCTTTCAATTTTTTCTGGTTTTTGTGATTGATATTCACATTTGGCAGCTGTGACATCTTTTGTAATATCCACAAGAACGGGTCCAGGTCTTCCTTCTTTTGCAATTTGAAAAGCTTTACGAATTGTTGGTGCTAAACTTTCTACATCTTTGACAATATAATTGTGTTTTGTAATAGGCATTGTCACACCTGTAATATCAACTTCCTGAAAACTGTCTTTTCCTAACAATGGCACACCCACATTGGCTGTAATAGCAACCAAAGGTACAGAATCCATATAAGCTGTTGCTATTCCTGTCACAAGATTTGTCGCCCCTGGTCCACTTGTAGCCATACAGACACCTACTTTTCCTGTAGCTCTGGCATAGCCATCAGCGGCATGTGAAGCCCCTTGTTCATGAGAAGTCAAAACATGATTAATTCGATCTCGATAATGATATAAACTGTCATAAACGTTTAAAATTGTTCCTCCAGGATAACCAAAAACAGTATCAACACCCTGTTCTAATAAACATTCAATGACAATATCGGCTCCAGTTAATAACATATACTTCCCCCTATTCCTTGACTTTTAAAACAGCACCAGTGTTTGCAGATGTCACCATAGACGCATATTTTTTCAAATATCCTTTAACAACTGGTAATTTTGGTTTAAAATTCTTTCTTCTTTCTTCTAATTCTTCATCACTAACTAATAATTCAATACGATGATTGATAATATCAATTTCAATCATATCTCCTTCTTTCACAAGCCCAATTGGTCCTCCAACTGCTGCTTCTGGTGAAACATGACCAATAGATGCTCCACGTGTTGCACCAGAGAAACGTCCATCTGTAATTAAAGCAACATCTTTATCCAATCCCATACCTGCAATTTCTGAAGTTGGTGATAACATTTCACGCATTCCCGGACCACCTTTAGGTCCTTCATAACGAATCACAACAACATCACCAGCAACAATTTTTCCAGCACGAATAGCTTGAATAGCTTCTTCTTCGCTATCAAAAACTCTTGCAGGACCTGTATGTTGTAACATTTCTTGAGCTACTGCACTTTGTTTCACAACACAGCTATCAGGTGCTAAGTTTCCTTTTAAAACAGCAATTCCACCTGTCTTCATATATGGATTTTCTACTGGTCGAATGATGTTTGGATCTAAATTAACACATCCTTCAATATTTTCTTTTAATGTTTTTGTTGTACAAGTTAAAACATCTGTGTGTAAAATACCTAATTGATCTAATTCATTCATCACAGCATACACACCACCAGCTTCATTTAAATCTTCCATAAATGTATCCCCTGCAGGCGCTAAATGACACAAGTTTGGTGTATGTTGACTGATTTCATTAGCAATTTCTAAATTTAACTCAACTCCAGCTTCATATGCGATAGCAGGTAAATGTAACATGGAGTTTGTTGAACAACCTAAAGCCATATCAACAGTTAATGCATTTAAAAAAGCATCTTTTGTCATAATATCTCTTGGTTTAATATCTTTTTTGACTAATTCCATAATTTGCATACCGGCATGTTTAGCTAATCTGATTCTCTCACTATAGACAGCTGGAATAGTTCCATTACCTTTTAATCCCATTCCTAAAACTTCAGTTAAACAATTCATAGAATTAGCTGTATACATACCTGAACATGAACCACATGTTGGACATGCTTTTTCTTCAAATTCTTTTAATTTTTCAGCAGTGATTTTCCCTGCATTATATTGTCCCACAGCTTCAAATAATGATGATAAACATGTTTGTTTGCCATCTAATCTTCTTCCAGCCAGCATTGGTCCACCACTCACAAAAATTGTTGGCACATTAATTCTTGCGGCTGCCATTAATAAACCAGGAACATTTTTATCACAGTTTGGAATCATTACCAAACCATCAAACTGATGTGCGTTGGCTAAACATTCAGTACTATCACAAATCAATTCTCTTGTGACTAATGAATACTTCATTCCTGTATGATTCATAGCAATACCATCACAAACAGCAATTGCTGGTATTTCAACAGGTGTTCCACCTGCTAAATAAATTCCTTTTTTCACTGCTTCAGCAATTTTATCTAAATTCATATGACCTGGAACAATTTCATTATAAGAATTTACCACTCCAATGAGTGGTCTATCTAATTCTTCTTCAGTCATTCCCAAAGCATTAAATAATGAACGATGTGGAGCTCTTTCTACTCCTTTTTTCACTTGATCACTTTTCATGCATTTACCTCCTATAAGTTCTCTACAACATATTGTCCCATTTGACAACATGTCACCTGTTGTTTTCCTTCAGACATAATATCTGTTGTACGATAGTTCTTTTCCAAAACTTTTTCTACAGCTTGTTCAATATCATCTGCTTCTTCATCCATATCAAATGAATAACGAAGCATCATTGCTGCTGAAAGAATTGTTGCGATAGGATTGGCAATATTCTTTCCAGCAATATCTGGTGCACTTCCATGACTTGGTTCATACATACCCAGTTTATCTTCTCTTAATGATGCACTTGATAACATACCAATTGATCCGGTAATCATACTAGCTTCATCACTTAAAATATCTCCAAACATATTTTCAGTCAAAATGACATCAAACTGACGTGGATCTTTGACTAACTGCATTGCACAGTTATCCACAAGCATATGTTCTAATTTCACATCTGGATAATCTTTGGCAACTTCATTGACAACTTTTCGCCATAAACGAGAAGTATCTAAAACATTAGCCTTATCGACACTTGTCACTTTATGACGTCGCTTCATGGCAATATCAAATGCACGTTTAGCAATACGACGAATTTCTGCTTCACTATAAATCAGATTATCATGAGCCACCATCTGTCCATCAATCTCTTTGGTTTCCCTTTCACCAAAATAAAGTCCACCTGTTAACTCACGAACAATGATCATATCAAAACCATCCTGACTTAATTCTTCTTTTAATGGACAGGCACCTTTTAATTCTTTATATAAATAAGCAGGTCTTAAATTGGCAAATAACCCCAAAGCTTTACGCATCTTTAACAACCCGGCTTCTGGTCTTAATGATGGTTCTAACTGATACCATGGTGAAGTATTTGTATCCCCACCAATAGAGCCTAATAAAACGGCATCACTTTTTTGAGCCATTTCAATAGCTTCATCAGTCAAAGGCACACCATATTTATCAATGGATATACCACCCATATCTATATATTGATAATGAAAAGTATGATGATATTTCTTGGCAATAGCATCTAAGACTTTCAATGCTTCATTGACAATTTCTGGACCAATACCATCACCTTTAATGACTGCAATTGTTTTTTCCATAGATTATCCTCTTTTCTTTTCGTTAACATAATTCACCAATCCATTTGCCTGAATCATTTTTTGTAAAAATTCAGGGAATGGCTGTGCCTGATATTGTTTATTTTTTGTTATATTTTTAATGATTCCTGTATCAAAATCAACTTCTACCTGATTGCCTTCATCTATGTCTTGAGCAGCTTCAGGACATTCCAAAATAGCAAATCCAATATTAATCGAATTACGATAAAAAATACGAGCAAAAGACTGGGCAATAACACAACTGACTCCAGCTGTTTTTAAAGCTAATGGAGCATGTTCACGTGAAGACCCACACCCAAAATTCTTTCCAGCCACCATAATATCTCCTGGATTTAATCTTTCTACAAATGTTGGATCAATATCCACCATGGCGTGACTGGCTAATTCTTTTGCATCAAATGAATTTAAATAACGTGCAGGGATAATCACATCCGTATCCACATTATCCCCATATTTCAAAACAGTTCCTTGGGCTTTCATGTTATTTTCCCACCTTTCTTGGATCAGCTATATATCCTGCAATAGCACTCGCTGCCGCAACCTCAGGAGAAGCTAGATAAATCAAAGATTCTGTATCTCCCATTCTTCCTACAAAGTTACGGTTTGTTGTAGAAACACATTTTTCACCTTTTGCCATAACACCCATATGACCACCCATACATGGTCCACAGCTTGGTGTATTGAATGCACATCCTGCTTCCACAAAAATTTCTGCCAAACCTTCTCGAATACATTCCACAAAGATTTTCTGTGTTGCAGGAATGACCATGACTCTAACTGTATCAGCGACTTTCTTTCCTTTTAATAACGCCGCAGCTTTACGCAAATCACTTAAACGACCATTCGTACATGAACCAATCACAACTTGATCAATATAAATCTTTTCACTTTCATTGATTTCTTCCATTGTATGTGCATTTCCTGGTAAATGAGGGAAAGCCACAGTTGGTGTAATTTTTGATAAATCAATTTCAATGACTTCATCATATTCTGCATCTTCATCTGCCTGATACTCTTTATAACTTTTCTTTGAATGTTGTTTCATATATTCTCTTGTTTTCTCATCAACTGGGAAAATACCATTTTTAGCGCCTGCTTCAATCGCCATATTACAAATTGTAAAACGATCATCCATCGTTAAAGAAGAAACACCTTCCCCAGTAAATTCCATAGATTTATATAAAGCACCATCAACACCAATACGTCCAATAATATGTAAAATCACATCTTTACCACTGACATACGGCTGTAATGCTCCTTTTAAAACAAACTTAATAGCACTTGGCACCTTAAACCAAAGTTCTCCTGTAGCCATACCTGTCGCAATATCAGTTGTTCCAACACCTGTTGAAAAAGCCCCTAACGCTCCATAAGTACAAGTATGTGAGTCAGCCCCAATAATACACTCTCCAGCAACGACAATTCCCTGTTCTGGTAAAATCGCATGTTCAACACCACATTTCCCCTGTTCCATATGGTGTGTTAAACACTGTTCTCTAGAAAACTCTCTGATGGCCTTTGAATTTTCTGCTGATTTCATATCTTTATTAGGCGTAAAATGATCAGGAACCAAAACAACCTTATCCTTATCAAAAACATGATCAGCCATTTGTTTAAAAATCGGCAAAGCCATTGGCCCTGTAATATCATTAGCCATTACAACATCTAGTTTTGCTTCAATTAACTGACCAGCCACAACTTCTTTCAATCCTGCATGACCAGCTAATATTTTCTGTGTCATTGTCATTGACATATATATTCCCCCTTATGACTTTGTATGTCCTCACTAAAGAGTCATTTGACTCTTTACTGAACACACACAAAGTGTGTGTATTTTAGTTATTAATTAATTTATCTTCATCAGACCAGCTATATAAACTTCTGATTTCTTTTCCAACTTTTTCACTTTGATGTTCTTTAGCTAATTTACGCATAGCTTTGAAATGAGCTTGTCCTCCAGCTGGTGACATATCTAATAAGAAATCTTTCGCAAATGTTCCATCTTGAATATCTTTTAAGATTTGACGCATAGCTTTCTTTGTATCTTCAGTAATAATCTTTGGTCCAGTAATATAATCTCCATATTCTGCTGTATTTGAAATAGAATATCTCATTCCTTCAAATCCTGATTGATAGATCAAATCAACAATCAATTTCATTTCATGAATACATTCAAAATATGCATTCTTTGGATCATATCCTGCTTCTACTAATGTTTCAAAACCAGCCTGCATTAATGCACAGACACCACCACATAATACAGCCTGTTCACCAAATAAGTCAGTTTCAGTTTCAGTTCTGAATGTTGTTTCCAAAATACCTGCTCTTGCCCCACCAATAGCTAAACCATAAGCCAAAGCCATATCTAAAGCTCGACCTGTTGCATCTTGTTCTACTGCTACTAAACATGGTGTTCCTTTTCCAGCCTGATATTCACTACGTACTGTATGTCCTGGTGCTTTAGGTGCAATCATTGTCACATCAACATTTTTTGGTGGCACAATTTGACCAAAATGAATATTAAATCCATGTGCAAACATCAACATGTTTCCTTCTTCCAAATTTGGTTCAATTGATTCTTTATATAATTTTGCCTGTAATTCATCATTAATTAAAATCATAATAATATCTGCTTTTTTAGCAGCTTCAGCTGAAGTATAAACTTCAAATCCTTGAGCTTCAGCTTTTGCCCAAGATTTTGAACCTTCATATAGTCCTACAATAACATGCACTCCTGATTCTTTTAAGTTCAATGCATGAGCATGCCCTTGTGATCCATAACCAATAATAGCGACTGTTTTTCCATCCAATAAAGCTAAATTACAATCTGATTCATAATAAATTTTTGACATTTTTTTACCCCCTGTTTTCTTTCTTATTTATTTCAAAATTATTAAGACCTCTTGAAATACCAGCTAAACCAGTACGCACGATCTCAACAATATTGAAGCCATCTAACATTGCTAATAAACCATTGATTTTATTATGTGTTCCTGTTACTTCAATAACCATTGAATCTGGTGACACATCCACAATCTTAGCTCTAAATATATCGACGATTGAAACAATATCTGCACGTGTATGACAATCAGCTTCTACTTTAATCATGACAAGTTCACGGTAAACAGATGCTTCGCTTGGTAAGGCAAAGATTTCAATGACATCTTCTAATTTTCTAAGCTGTTTTTCAATCTGTTCAAGAATTTGCTGATTCCCATGTGCAACCACTGTCATTCTTGAAATCCCTTCTGTGTTTGTTGGTCCTACGGTTAAACTATCAATGTTATAACCACGTCTTGAAAACAAACCACTCACACGTGTCAGAACTCCTGCACTATTGTGTACAAGAATTGATAAAATAAGTTCTTCCATAAATTATCCTTCCTTTTTTATATTTTTATAAATACGATTCATAGCTGAAATCATAGCTTTAATCGTCGCTGTTGTAATATTCAAATGCACTCCTACCCCATATTCACAAAGCTCTTCACCTTGTGGTCTTAATTGGACATAGGCAGCAGCTTTAGAATTTGAACCAGATGTTAAAGCATGTTCACTATAATCCACTAAATCTGTATATAGAAAATCATCTGTGGCATTGAATGCATTCTTAACTGCATCAATAGGTCCATTGCCATATCCAATTAAAGTTTTCACTTCACCATGATCTTCAATTGTCACTTCAGCGCGTCTTTCATATTCATTATCTTCATCACTAATATCTATTAATCTCTGTTTAATAAATTTATATGGATATTCCAAATCTATATATTCCTTTTTAAATGTGTCATAAATACGTTCTGGAGAAACTTCTCCTTCAATTTCACTAATATTTTGAATAGCTTTTGCAAAATCAGCCTGTAAAGCTTTTGGTAAATGATATCCAAAGACTGTATCCATAACAAAAGCCACTCCACCTTTACCTGATTGTGAATTAATACGTACAATTGGCTCATATTGACGATTTAAGTCAGCTGGATCAATTGGTAAATAAGGGACTTCCCAAATACCATCTCCACGTTGATGATAAGCATACATACCTTTATTAATGGCATCTTGATGGCTGCCAGAAAAGGCAGTAAAAACAAGTTCTCCAGCATATGGCTGTCTTGGTGGAATTTCCATTTTTGTACATTTTTCGTAAACATCTTTAATTTGATTCATTTGACCTAATTCCAATTTTGGATCAATGCCATGTGTAAACATATTTAAAGCCAATGTCACAATATCAACATTTCCTGTTCTTTCCCCATTTCCAAACAATGTTCCTTCAACACGATCAGCTCCTGCCAATAAAGCAAGTTCAGTAGAAGCCACACCACAACCTCTATCATTATGTGGATGAACACTCACAATAACTCTTTCTCTATCTTTAAAATGACGGCACATCCATTCAATCTGATCGGCGTATACATTTGGTGTATCCATTTCAACTGTAGATGGTAAATTAATAATCACTTTATGTTCTTTTGAAGCACCCCAAGTATCTAAAACAGCTTCACAGACTTCCATCGCATAATCAACTTCCGTACCAGTAAAACTTTCAGGCGAATATTCTAAAATAACTTCTCCATCAAAATCCTGAGATAACTCCTTGACTAATTTTGTTCCATCAACAGCAATTTTCTTAATTTCTTCCTTACTCTTATGAAACACAACATCTCTTTGTAAAATAGATGTTGAATTATAAATATGCACAATCGCCTTTTTTAATCCTTTTAAGGATTCAAATGTTCTTTTAATCAAATGTTCTCTCGCTTGTGTTAATACCTGCACTGTCACATCATCAGGTATCAGATTTTTATCTATTAGTAATCTTAAAAAGTCAAACTCAATCTGTGATGATGATGGAAAACCAACTTCTATCTCTTTAAAGCCTAAATCAACAAGCATTTGAAACATTTCTACTTTTTCACTAATATCCATTGGTGTAATTAAAGCTTGATTCCCATCACGTAAATCAACCGAACACCAGATAGGCGCTTGTTCAATTTCATGATCTGGCCATGTACGATCTGCCAATTTAATTGTTTCAAATCTTCTATATTTTTTATAGTTCATATATTTTCCTCCCCTTTCCTATAATAAAAAAACTCGTTCTCACCATGAAAAACATCATAGTTGAGGACGAGAGTTCATGACTTCGTGGTTCCACCTCATATTCATTATTGCCTCACGACAATAACCTTATCAAGTACGCTTATTCATATAAGTTCATACTCTAGCGTGATAACGGTCGCATTCCGTAGCAGCTTACTTTATTTTTCAGTGCTCCACTCAAGGACGAGTTCAATAACACTTTCACAGTTCTTTCCACCAGCCAGAACTTCTCTATGCATCATTTGTTATTTACTATTTCCTATCACTGTATTTATTATAGAGTTGTTGGATATATCATATACCTTTTTATAAATATAGTCAACCATATTTTATATTTTTAAGCATTTCTTTTTTTGGTTTTATGAAATATTATATTCTATTTTTCGCCTTTTTCAAAAAATAAAACACAACAAAAAAATATCTTTTACCCCATCATAAGCAATCAATTCCTATATAAAAGATAAAAAACTATATATCAAAATAGATATATAGCTTTATTTGAAGCCTTATCATAGCACCCAATTTTATCATTTTTAATAATTCTAGTCATCAAATATATCTGTGCCACAGTGTGAACACTTCTTACCAGAAAATATGCTACTCATATCCAGTAAACTACCACAAAAATGACATCTCCATATAAAAGGATATAAGACATAAATAGCTACCGTTCCAATAAAACCAATGAAACATAATACATAATAGAATATATCCAGATTAATATTAACGGGAACAACTGTGGTAGCTGATACCACAAGAATCGCCAAAAAGTCATATACTAGCATATAAATGACAAATTTTTTATATCTTCGTTTCATTAACTCAATTTACCATAGTCGTATTATATGGACATGTCAAGGCAACATTTTTTACTGTTTTTCCTGATACTCCAGTAATATTTACTGATTTAATTCTCTGTGATATATATGTTGAACCTTTATATCCTGCATAAGCCTTAGATGTACTGTCATAATATGCTGGAGTAAACGTGCTAGTATAAGTAGCAGTTCTATGAGCTGTTTTTGCACCATTAGCTCCATATTTAAGTGTAGGAACAACAACTGTCACCGTGCATGATGCTTTTGTATAAGAAGCCGAATGAACCCATAATCCACTTGGTGATTTAAAATAGACAAAAGAGCATGTTTCAGCAGTATTCCAAGTATATGAACTACTTATACTTGTAACAGTTGTTGTACTTGATATATCAGATGCAACTGATTTAATAAAATCATATGCTGAAATAGCTTTTCCAGCTTTACTTTCACCAGCTACTGTTTTTCCAATTGTTTTTAAAACACTAAACGTTTTTGCTTGAGCTGAGGTATTAGATTTCAAAGCAGTAACACCAGTTTTGTATAAATTACTACTTGTCGTGGGAGTTGCAAGCACTCTCATGACATCATATGTTTTTCCTCCAGTAGTATATTTACTATATACTGTTTTCATTGTTGCACCTTTAACTTTAGCAATACCTCCAACTTGATCTTCACCAATGATTTTTGTCAATTCAGATCCCGTAACAGTTTGGACACCTAAACTATTCAATTGATTTTCATATTCTTTTACAGAACTGAAATTTTCCTCAACAAATGCTTCATTTTGCAAATCAATAATTGCATTGATTTCATCAATTGTTGTGTTTGTTTCATCTCCATTACTATCTAATACAATTTCTTTTTCATCATTAGAAAAAGCTGAAACATTCTGCATTTCTATCACCGAGAATAGAAAAGCAGACGCTAATAATGATACTGATATTTTTTTCAAGTTTATATTCATTTTTCTATCATATTGAAGATTTTTAATCTACAATTTTCCCTTCTTATTCAAATATTTATATATAATGCACTACAACATTATTTAATCATAAATCAAGAAAAACATAAATACCATTCATTTATACTTAATATTCACTTAAATAAACTTTAACAATCTTTTATAGAAAATATATGTTGAAAATGAAAAATCAGTTATTTAACAATTCATCTATCTTTTCACAAATATAAACAAATTGAATTTATATTTTTACTTTTAATAAATACCTATCAACTCATCTCGTGTTTTTTATGAGAACAAGCCTGTTTCTAGAACAAAAGCTGAATCTCCTTCATTTTATGCGACCTATCCTAGCATCTTGCATTATTTCTTGTTGAATGGATCATTTCATTAATTGTTCTGCCTCTTCATCTTCTTTCAATGAATTTTTGAAATATTCTTGTATGCTTTCCTTATCCTTTTACTGTACAACAATCATCAATACCACTTTTATATTATTTTATACACTTTTTGATTATCTTACTTTTTAGCTTTAGGAATCACATCTCATTTTTAAATCTCGTTACTACGCGATAGTTTGTGGATTTTAATTGAATACAAAAAAGAATAACCCCAAAGGTTATTCTATCGATCAAAAGCTAAATCAATAAGACGATCAATTAAATCACTATAAGTGATGCCTAAATCAGCTATTAACTGAGGATACATCGAAATCTTTGTAAATCCAGGCATCGTATTAATTTCATTAAGATAAATCTGATTTGTTTTCTTATCCAAGAAGAAATCCACACGAGAAAGTCCATGTCCATCAACAGCTTTGAAAACTTTTAATGCATATTCTCGAATTTTTTCTTGAATGTTAGCATCAACTAATGCAGGAATACATGTTTTGCTTTCTTCATCTTCATACTTTGATTCAAAAGTATAAAACTCTCCATGAGGCATAATTTGACCAACACGAGAAACAATAGGATCATCATTACCTAATACTGCTGTTTCCAATTCAATACAATCAATACATTCTTCTATCACAATATGACTATCATATTGTCCTGCCTGATATAATATTTCTAGCAAGTCTTCTTCATGATCTACACGATAACATCCTACACTGGAACCAGAACGACTTGCTTTCACAAAACAAGGAAACCCTAACTGATTTTTCACTGCTGTTAATATATCATCAGTTTCATCAAATTGATGATTCACAACAACATATTGACCATCATATCTTTTTTTCACATATAAAGATTTCACTTGTGGAATTCCTACTGTTTCTAAAATCTTTTTGGTATAAATTTTATCCATGGCCACACTTGAAGCCAATGTTCTACATCCTACATATGGAACACCAGCCAATTCAAATAACCCCTGAATCGTTCCATCTTCACCATATTGTCCATGAAGAACAGGGAAAATAACATCTTGTTGTTTCAACAAATGATAAACATCTTCAATATGTGTTGAGTGATCTAACCATGAATCTAAAGTTAAATCTTCCTGACCGGCATCTAAAAGATACCATTCTCCAGACTGATCAATACCAACCAAAGTCAACTCATAACGATCTCTATGAAGATTTTTTAAAACAGATGTACAAGACATTCTTGAAATGGTATGTTCAGTAGATTGTCCTCCACATATAATCATTAATTTTCTCATCTTTTATATTTCTCCTTTAAATAGTCTACAACTTCATCAAGATGCATGCCATGTGATCCTTTTAATAAAATGACATCATCATCCTGTATACATCCCTCTAAAGCTTGAATTAAATCTTGATTACTTTCAAAATGATAAGCTTCTATACCATTTTCCTGTGCTTTTAAAACAATATTCTGGCTTGCAGGTCCTACACACATTAATTGATCTATATGCTTTTTAGCAACATATTGTCCAACTTCCTGATGAAATGCCTGTTCATACGCTCCTAGCTCTAACATATCTGCCAAGATGGCTATTTTTCTATTTGGATATTTTGATAAAACATCAAGACTTGACTTCATTGAATCTAAGTTGGCATTATATGTGCCATCAATCAATCTGATTCCATGACTTAGTTCGATCATATCCATACGATTTTTTGTCAGTTCAAATTGATCAATACCTTTAATACATTTTTCAATATCAATATCTAAGCTTAACCCTACCGCAATCGCAATCAACGCATTCATCACAAAATGCTGACCAGAAACTGGCACATGAACATGATAAGTTTTTCCCTGATAATCCAAATCAAAATAAGATTCTTCTAATAATAACTCAACATGACAAGCTTTTAAATAACAGTCATTATTTTCACCAACACGAATAATAGGATAATCTTGAGATTGTACAGTATGCAACATATCATTATCATCATTGATAATAAGGCGTCCCTGCTGAGTTAATCCTTCAACAATTTCCATCTTCGCTTTTAGAATATTCTCTCGTGACCCTAGTTCTCCAATATGTGCTGTTCCAACGTTTGTAATAACTGCAATATCAGGTCTTGCAATATGTGTCAGATGGCGAATTTCACCAAGATGATTCATTCCCATTTCTAATACCATGACTTCTTCATCCTGAAGTCTTAAAACTGTTAAAGGTAAACCGATATGATTGTTATAGTTACCTAAAGTTTTCAGAGTTTTATATTGCATTGATATCACAGCATAAATCATATCCTTGGTACTTGTTTTTCCAACACTCCCTGTAATTCCCACAACTTTAACAGCACGATGTTTTCTTAAATAAGCTGCCATATCTGTTAATGCCTGTAAAGTATCCTTCACTAAAATCACGTTTTTATCAGGATAATCTATGGGCTGAGATGTTATAACAGAACTTGCGCCAGCTTCAAAAGCCTGTTTAATAAACTGATGTCCATCATTTTTTTCTCCAACCAGCGGAATATACATATCTCCTTCATGAATCTGTCTTGTATCTTGCGTAAATCCATGAATATCATCATTGATATTTCCGCTCAACAATGTGCCACCAGTGGCTTCAATAATCTCTCTTATTAGCATAATTTTACCTCATTTTTAATATATGCACTATTATAGCACCAGTTCACTAGGAAAGCTATGAAATTTTATTGTTCTTATATAATAAAAAATAGCTGTTTAAAACAACTATTTCTTTTCATATTCATATATATTGATATTTTATCTAGCTCAAATCAATATAGTGACAATTAAATATAATCACCTTGTCCATCAAAGAACAATCTTTGTTGCTGAGCACCATCAAAGTCCATAATGACATAATAGCTTTCTTGTTGATAAGCTGATACATATGTTTTCACAATCAATTTATCACCAACAATATATCCTGTATCAACCAATCCATTGTAAATTGTCTTTTCTTGCTGTGTTGATAAATCATATCTAACAACACTGCCATCCATAGACTGATAAAATAAATACTGTTCATTCATATTTAAGAAATTAACAACATTCGCTTTTAATACCTCTGTCTTTTTACTATTTATATCTAACAAACAGATACCATCTGATGATAAATAATAAAGTTTTCCATCTAAATAAATTAAATTATAAAATGATCCACTCAATAATTTTTCATCATTTTCTCCATTTCTATTCATACGATAAATACCATCATCAGATGTATAATAAATATAATCATCTACAACATTAATACAATAAGATTGTCTATCATTAAGCTTTGTCTGTTTTTGTGTATTGATATCATAAACATAGATTGATTCATTATCCTCATCTAATTGATAGTAGATGCGATCATTATCTATATATGGATAATAAATAGCTTTAGTTATGAATTGATTTTGATTTTTACCATCTAATGAAACTTCGCATAAATAATTCTGTTGATTTGTATAATAAATCTTATCATTATGAATCATGATATTTTGACATTTCTCTGTAACCAATGTTTGACGGTTATTTAAGTTTTGATCCATGGATACAAGATACCCCTGATCATTACACATATAAAGCGTTTCACCATCAAAATAAGCCTCACCATTTTGATTGATATTTCCAACCAAACTTGAAAAACCTGTTTTTCCTGATATTGTCATAGGTTGTTGTGGTAACGTATCTGATGATGTATCATGAAAAGACGTATAATTAAGCATTGGTCCATGATAAACATATTCATAAGATACAACTGTTAAAACAGCCAAAACAATAACACTCACTAAAATGAGTAACTTATTTACTTTTTTATTGACTGGTATATCTTTAAAAGACGATGTCTTTGTTTCCTTTTCAACAGTTTCTTCATCAAAAAACAGTGGTTCATAATATCCATCATTTTGTTCTTGTGACTTGTATAATGGATGACCACAATATGGACAATAATTCATATCATTGCTGACTTCATTTTGACAATTTGGACAAATCATATCTCAATCCTCCTACGACTGTTGATGAGGATTTTCATGTTCATCAACAACTTTATAATCAACGTCAATAACATCACTATCCTGATTTTGGTAATCCTGATAAAGAGATTCATAATATTCCTGATCTTCTTTATCTTCATGTGACTGACGACGTGAAAAGAAAAGCTTTCTTATTATCCAGATAACCAAAATAACCCCAATCAAAACAATAAGGATTGGTAAAAATAATCTTAAAGCTAACATAATTAATACAAGCACACATAACAAATATATAAAATTATATCCCATATCATTTCTCCTTTTGCGATATAGTCTATATGATAAATATAAACTATAAATGAACTGCGTCTTCCTCCTCATGCCATACAAACAAATAGTAAACTGGTACTTTTAAACCTGATGCAAACTTTTCAACAACCTTTAAAGACACATTTCTACGACCTCTTTCAACATCTGAAACATAGTTTTTAGATAACTGGCAGCGAAATCCAAGTTCTTCCTGAGAAACATTTTGCATCAAACGGAGTTCTTTAATTCTTCTCCCAAAACGAATATTTATATTTTCCATACTCACTCATTCTCCATCTGTCGTATTTTTTGAGCTTCTTCCTTAATCTTTTTAAAACGATGATGTAATCCTGATTTACTAATGGTTTGACCAGTCTGCTGATAATATGTATCTGCCAATTCATTTAAAGTCAACTCAGGATTTTCTAAACGTAATAAAGCCACTGTACGTGTCTTATCATCTAAAATTTCAATGCCTACTTTATCAATGATATAGGCAATATCTTCAATTTGAGCTGTAGAAGCACTCATCGCCTTCACTTCATTAGCAATATCACAATTATTCCATCTATTGACAGTATTGGCCATAGAACGGTCAATACGTGTCATTTCAAAATTCATAACTGATTGTGAAGCACCTATGGCTCTTAAAAAATCCCCGATTTTCTCTGCTGATTTTAAATACACAACATATTTATTACGTCTTTTAATCATTTTGGCATGCAAGTCATAACAATTCATCAACTCCATAATAAATGAAGCATATTCTGGTTCATTCACACTCATTTCCAGATGATAGTTAGATGTATCTGGATTATTCACACTTCCACAAGATAAAAAGACCCCAGCCAGATAAGCTCTTTTCTTGGCATCTGTTTCTAAAAAATGAATATCTGGAAAACTTTGTATACCAATGCCTTCCATAAGATGCAAGTCTTCTAAGATTTCTCTTGCCTTAGAAACCATCAATGTATAAATATTATTTTTTTTCAATTTCATTTTTCTAGAAACACGAAATTCTATATGTGGTTGATATAAATCCTTTAAGAATTTATGCAATTTAGATGCGATTTTCGCATTTTCAGTTCTTAATGTTAGCGTTAAGCCTGACTGATTGAGTGACAATGTCCCAAGAATTTTAATCATTGCACAAAGTATTGCCTTTTCACACGGTTGATCAAAATCATTGAATACAATTTCTTCTTTGACGACTCTTGAAAAAGAAATCATCATAAAACCTCCTTAATGATCAGCATCACGATGCCATTTATAAACTTGATAATATTTTGAATAATACTCTGCAAAATAATTGGTAAGTGTGACTGAACGATGCTGTCCCCCAGTACATCCAATTCCAATAATCATTTGCATTTTACCCTCTTCTTCATATTTCTTTAATAAATAATCATAATATTCTATTGTTCTACGAACAAATTCCTGTGTTTCACTTTGTGACATCACATAATCATAAACCTCTTTATCATTTCCAGTTAATTTTCTTAAGCTTTCAATATAAAAAGGATTTGGTAAAAAACGTACATCTAATAATAAGTCTGCATCACGTGGAATTCCATGTTTATATCCAAATGAAATAAAAGAAACTCTAAATGTATCACGATTTCCTTTGTGGAAATAACTTTCTAATTTATCTTGTAATTTTGATGGCTTTAATAATGTTGTATCAATCACAATATTAGCTAACTGACTAATAGGATCTGCCATTTCACGTTCAAATTCAATAGCTTCAACCAAAGATGATGCCACATTACTAATCATGAGTGGGTGAGAGCGTCTTGTCTGTTTATAACGTGAAAGTAAAACTTTATCGTCACAGTCTAAGAAAATAACTGTCAAATCTACCCAATCCATGTTTGATAAGATTCTCACAGCCAAAATCGCATCACCTAGCGATACTGCCATAGCCACTTTAGAATATTTCGTAGAAGTACGCATTAAATCTCCAAATTCTTTTAATAATGGAATAGGATAATTATCTATACAGCGATACTCCATATTTTCAAAGATAGCCATTGCCTGAGTTTTACCAGCCCCAGACATCCCCGTTACAACAATAACTTCAATTTTATTCATATAACTCACCTTCTCTTTTATAATATATCAAAAATCACATTATAAGTGTACTCTTTTTTTATACAAAAAGAGAAAAGAATCTATTTCCCTTCTCTCTATTTGAATAATGAAGCAATATATTGTCCTGCAATAGCACCATCATTAGCAGCAGTCACAACTTGTCGCAGTTGTTTATCAGTCACATCCCCACCAGCAAAAATACCAGCAACTTTTGTTTCCTGATTCATATCAACTTCAATATACCCTTTTTCATTCACTATTCCCAAATCTTTTACAAATTCTGTAATAGGATCTAATCCTATAAATGGAAAAATTCCTTGTGCTTCAATTGTAGAAAGTTCTCCTGTTTGAGAATCTTCTACAATCAACCCCACAACTTTTTGATCTTCAACTTTCACTTCATGAGGTTTCTTTAAATAATGGATTTCAATGTTGTCTTTTTCTTGTAATTTATTAACTAAATATTGATCAGCACGCAACACATCACGACGCACAATAACATGCACATGATTCACAATATCACTTAAATAAATAGCTTCTTCAATAGCACTGTTTCCGCCACCTACAACACAGACATCTTTATTTTTAAAGAAAGGTCCATCACAGACAGCACAATAAGACACACCTCTTCCACTCATTTCTTCTTCATGAGGGATTCCCATATGACGTTCTTTTGTACCTGTCGCAATAAAGACATAGCGTGCTTCGTATGTTTTATCGCCTACATAAACAACTTGATGATCTTCATGATGTTCAATACGTGTCACTTCACCATATTCATATTGAGCACCAAAAGATAAGCATTGTTCATACATGGCATAAGCCAGTTCTGGCCCTTTTGTTATTAATCCAGGATAATTTTCTATTTCAGCTGTTAAATTCATCTTTCCACCAGGTGCTCCACCATCTAAAACCAAAACACTGGCTCCTGCTCGTGTGGCATATAAGGCAGCTGTTAAACCAGCTGGACCAGCACCCACAACAATTAAATCAGTCATCCATTCATCTTCCTTTCTACAAATGTTATAATTTCTGACATATCATCTATCAGTAAATCAGGAGCTAAAGCTTGCATATCCTGATAACCTTTAGGTGTCCATTTGACACCAACTGTATAAATACCCGCATTTTTTCCAGCTTGTATATCAGTCACATTATCTCCAATATATAAACCGTTTAAACAATGAAATGTATTCATTACTTTTAAAATACCTTCAGGATTTGGCTTGACATGTTCAACATCATCCATTCCTAAAATCATATCAAAATAAGGAGTAATTTCAAATAAATCCAGCCCAATCAAAGCAGCCTGACGATATTTTGTTGTGACAACCGCTAATGGATAACCTTGTTTTGATAATGCTTTTAAGGTTTCTTCAACATGAGGGTAAATGGTCACATAATCCTGATGATGAGCATGATTATATGCACGATAATAATCAATCAGTTCCTCAATCATCTCATCAGGAAAATATCTAGAAAATGTATCTTTTAAGGCTGGGCCTAAAAATGATAAATGTTCCTGATCACTAATTTGATAGTCTGGCTTATAATGATGAAAGACATGTTCAAAAGATTTTCTAATTAACAAATCTGTATTTAATAATGTCCCATCTAAATCAAAAATAACTGCAAAATCTTTTTTCATAGTAACTCCTTTATATGTATTATATCATGAATATCACAAAGCTTATATGATTATGCTTTTAAAATATTTTCGATTTCATGAACCAATATTTTCATTTGTTCCATTGTGCCTATTGTTATTCTTAAATATTGCTCAATTCTTGGTTGATGAAAATAACGAACCAGTATACCTTTTTCTCTTAATTGTAAAAATAACTTCTGAGCATCATACTGAGGATGTTTCACAAAGATAAAATTGGCTTTTGAATCAGGCATTACAAAACCTAACTTTTTCAATTCAGACTTTGTATATTCTCGTGTTTCTATGATTTTTTGAGCATTTTGTTGGATATAATCACTATCTTCCATACTCGCAACACCAATAGCCTGTGCCAAACTATCAACAGGATAAGAATTAAATGAGTTTTTCACATCATATAGTTTAGCGATTACTTCCTGACTTCCTAGAGCTACCCCTAAACGAATTCCCGCTAATGAACGATATTTAGAAAATGTTTGTGTGATCAATAAATTTGGATATTTTTGAATCAATGGAACAGCACTTTGCCCACCAAAATCAATATATGCTTCATCAATCACAACAATACTATCCTGATTATGTTTTAAAAGATCTTCAATCATATCTAATGAAACACACAGTCCTGTTGGGGCATTAGGATTAGGGAAAATAATACCAGAATTAGGCTGAATATAATCTTCTTTGTTGATTTCAAAATCTTGATTTAAAGGAATTTTTTTGTAAGCTATCTGATATAGATCACAATAAACTGGATAAAAAGAATAACTGATATCAGGAAACAGCACTGGTTCTTGACCATTAAAACATGTTAAAAAGATCAGTGCCAGCACTTCATCTGAACCATTTCCAACAAAAACCTGACGTGTATCTAAATGATGATAATCAGCTAATGCCTGTCTTAATGCATCCGCATCTGGACGTGGATATAAAGCCAAATGTGAAGAATCAAAATGCAAAATCGCCTGTTTCACTTTTTCACCTGGATCATATGGATTTTCATTCGTATTTAATTTAATTAAATTTTTAATTTGTGGTTGTTCTCCTGCTTCATAAGGTTGAACATTTCTTAACTTATCTTGCCAACTCATTATTTTTCCCTCCTAACATATCTTGAATCACTTCATGAACATAATGAACATGTCTTGGTACCATTGATTTGATATCTTCATGAGCATGTTTAAAAGTATATCCCTGTCTGATAGCTTGCAGCATAGACAAATCATTATATGAATCACCTATCGCATAAATATCCTGTTCATTGATACCTAAATGCTGACAAAGCCATGTCATACCATTGCCTTTAGAACATCCTCTTGCGACAATATCAACATAATGCAAATTATAATACACACTGAGCTTATCCCCGTAATGCTTTTGAATATATTCATAACAGGCTTTGGTGATTGTCATTTCCTGATTATCCTGATGAAAAGAAATAATATCAAAATGTGGTGCATTCTGATAAAGTTCCTGAAATGAAACATCAACTGGCTCTTCAAGATTTGTCATATGTTCTACACACTGTCCATGACTAAAACCATAACTGACTGCTCCATCACTATAAAAAGAATATAGATCATCAAACTGTGTCACATAATCCAAAATAGCTCTCCCTGTATACGCATCCATCTTTTTTTCATATAAAACACGATGATTTCTATCTAGAATTTGAGCTCCATTATTTAATATTAAATAATCATAAGGAAATGGAATCTCATTTAAAATCCATTTCATTTCAAAAAGTTGTCGACCTGTACAGAGTGCTATTTTATGTCCTTGTCTTTGTAGTTCTTTCATCCAATCAATGTTATCTTGACTTATATTTTGATTGTCATGAACCAATGTTCCATCTACATCACTAATCAATATCTTCATTACATATCACCTATTGTTCCTATTATATCTAACCTATATCAAAAAGCAAAGTGAAATTTTGTATATTGTTATTCTTGCACATAAATAGATTTTATCATATTTTCCATACAATCCTATTTTCCATATAATCCTATAATGCAAAAAGGATTGACTTCTATGCCATATAGAAACCAACCCTTCTTTTAAATTTTTAAGCAATATAATCCTGAGGTGTATGCACATAAGTCAACTTTGAATAATAAGATTGATCTCTACGGTATACAACAAATGAAGATTGTCCATCATAATTTCCCATACCATAATGACCTAGTCTTTCTTTTTTCTCTTCAAATTCTTTTTGACGTTCTTTAAAATCCTGCATCAATTGTGTTGTTGTGCTTTGTTGACCAGTAAATGTTTGTACAAGTTTTTGTTGGTCTTCTGTCAAAAATAATTCATCAAAAGTTGTCGCATGATCTTTGATAAAAGTAATTTTCTCATCATTATAATTATGTGCTCTATCAAATGTACGTTGAACCTGAAGTGTGAGGTTTTCATCTATTTGAATCTGATAAGTCAAATCATAAAAAATATTGTAATTATCTGCAATTTGAATCTGATATTTTTTTGTCCATGATCCAGCTTGCTTTTGTGATAATGAAGCTTCAAATTTTTCTATATCATCAACAATACCATCAACATTTGTAAACTGATTTTGAAAATCAGCTAATGTATCATAAACAGCAATCACTCTCATTGCATCACCCTGAATTTCAGGAAGCTCCACTCGCTCATTGTGTTGGATGGTTTCATCACTCACCATATTATTAAGAACGCGACTATATAATAAAGGAATAGTTATAAATGAAAAGAAAATAATGACATACAACAAATAAGTCATTGCTTTATTTTGGGGTTTTTGATAACGATAATTGTTCCTTAAATCTAATCCACAATGAGAACAAAAATTCTCATTCTCCTTTAATTCGTGTCCACATCTCGGGCATTTTTTCATATTCTATTCCTCCTCAAAATAATCATTCATAAAGACTTCAAATTCATCTAAAAACGCTTGTTTCCTTTTTTGTTGTTGTTCACGATCTTGGATATCAAAATAGTCCTCATCCAAATACTGATAAGTTTCATCTATTTTCCCATTTCTAATAACCTCAATTGTAGGTGTCCAATCAAAATCTAATCTTTGATAAATATTTTCATAAAAGTCTTTTTCTGCCTGTGTTGCATCATCATCTCGAGCACGATCACGATATTCCTTAATATTCAAATAATAAATACCTGTTCCTTCATGCTCATTGATGTACTCTTCTAATACCGGATAAAAATCCTGACAATCACCACAGTCTGGTCTACCTATATATAATAAAAAAGTGACTTTTTGATCAAGCTTTTCTTTCAATTCTTCATAAGGTATTTCTTGAATACCTTGAATAACCAATTTCTCTGTTTGTGTATGTTGACATCCTATTAATAATAGACATGTTATAAATAGGCATATCCATTTTTTCATGATTATCACCACTTTTGTTTAATATAACATAAAGACTCATCAATAATCAACTTATGTCTTTCCATTTTCAAAATCTATCATGACTTTTTAAACTCTATATTAACTTTATAAATTTATTGTACTTAAAAACGCACAAACGTGCGTTTTCATTATCTAAACTCATTTATATCTATGAAACTGGAATAGTGACTTCTTCTACTTTTGAATTTCCATAATCAGCAATCGACTGTTTTTGGAGTGATGTCAATACATCAGCTTCATTTTCAACATAATCAAATGAATCATTATATAAACGTGATTCTCCCATATATTCATCATCACTATCATAACTAGAATCAAAGTTTGTGTAATAATACATATATCTCGTTTTTTCAACATCTTGATGTGTTGAATAGTCATAACCCTGATAAGTTTCTTTAAAGACAAAGACTAAATAATTTCTTTGATATTCAATATTTTCTGTATTTTCTTTAATATAATAAGACTTATAGAAAGTTCTTTTTGAATCAGTATCATAATAAGATGAATTTGTTGATTCTTGTAATGCAGCATCATATGCTTTTTGATAAAGCGTTTTATCAATTTCAGAAGCACTTTGATATTTCACAATTAAACCTGAAACATCAAATTGTTTTGATTCTTCTTTTAAAACAACTTTTAATTGTTTAGCTGTTTCCTTTGAATATACAGCTGTTACTGTTACTTTATCACCATTAGAAAGTTCTCCATTATTTTCAATATCAAATGAAATATCACCAACAAACTGTGCTAACTGAGCATTAGTCATATCATAGTCAATATCTGACTCATCAATATAGGCTTCCCCAGCACCATCATATCCATCATATGATACGGTCATGTTTGCAAAAGCATCAATAACTGTTTTATTGAAGAATGTATCCCAAATCTTATATCCTACAAAAGCAAGCACAACAACAATGACAGCACCTAAAATCATTTTCCCATTTTTTGTTTTCAAAAATGCAATAGCTTTTTCTTTTGTAATGACGGGTTCTGCAGGTGTCTTCACTTCTTGTGTTGGAGCTGCTGTATCTTCTGTAACTGTTTGATGGACTGGTGGTGGTGATTGAATCGTCTGTCCTTTACCTGCTGGTAAATAAGCATCTAAAACAGTCACATGAATCACTTGATCTAAACGCAACATGATAAATAAATGTAATAATGCTGAAGCAAAAACAAGAATACCCATGATAGTTGTGAAAGTTTGATTTCCACCCAAACCTTGTAATGAATCACCTAGATCTATCATCTGGAATCCAAAAAATACAGAAAAGACTGTGTGTAAAATAGCATCCCATAAAATACCCTGAACTTTTTCTGTCTTTAAATAATAAAGATATAAAAGTACAGTCACAACAATCACACCTAATACACCAACCATCAAAAAGATAGCCCAATTTATAAGACTTGATAATGAACCCATCAAACTGAATACATCTGATGCCATAGTCGCAATTCTCCATAAACTGATAGATAATATCAAGTCAAATATGAGAATCAATAAACATAGCGGTTTAAAAGAATATGTTTTTTTCATTGTGATTCCCCTCCTTCATCGGGATTTGATTCTTGAGAAGAACTCTCCTGATTAACGTTTATAACCTCACCACAAAGTAGTGATGGTGTATATGGCTGTAAGAATGAAAGATGAATCACATGATACATCTGTAAAAGAATAATAATGTGGAAGATAGCACCAATGAATGTCACAACCAATGTCAATTGTAAACTTCCTAGAATTGATGCAACCATATTACTTTCTGATTGTGTAGACCCCCATATCAATGATCCTAATCCTCCCATGACTGTTGACATGATTGTATCAAAGAAGCGTAAGAATAAAACAAATTCAATTGCCCCTATAACACAACTGATAATGATGGCTATTTTTCTTTCTTCATAAATAAAGAATACAAGTAATAAAATCGCAATGACTGCTGTTGCGACAATGCCTAATAAAAAAATCAAAGAAGCATTTGTCAATGAATCTGTTGAAAAATTCGCCAAGCTTGCATAATCACCCGAACTTGATGCATTTGCAAGACTGTTTAACGGTGAATAAATCATATATGTTCCAATGAGTGCTATAACATTGACAATAGCCGTTGCGATAGCCAATGGAGCATATTTTAATTTTGGTTTCATAATAACCCCTCCCTTTTACTTATTATATCATATTTTGACATAGATAGACTTATTTTCATGTTGTCTACAAAAAAAAGGCCAGACGTTTTGATTCGTCTTAGCCTTCATTTCTATTATTTTAATAAGCTTTCTCCAGTCATTTCTTTAGGAATTGGTAATCCTAATAACTGTAAGATTGTTGGAGCTAAATCTCCTAGTTTTCCACCTTCTTTTAATTCTAAGTGTGTATTTGTTAGAATTAAAGGTACTGGATTTGTTGTATGAGCTGTAAATGGATTTCCTTCTTCATCCAATAGTCTTTCACTGTTACCATGGTCCGCAGTAATTAACATTGTTCCACCAAGTTCAAGAACTTTTTCATAAACTTCTCCAACACATTCATCAACGACGCTGACTGCTTTGATAGCTGCAGGAATAATTCCAGTATGTCCAACCATATCACAGTTTGCAAAGTTGACAATCACAACATCATAGATATCTTTATCTAATTCAGCAATTAATGCATCTTTAACTTCATATGCACTCATTTCTGGTTGTAAATCATAAGTGGCAACTTTTGGTGAATTAATTAAAACACGAGTTGCTCCTTCAATTTCTTTATCAACTCCACCATCCATAAAGAATGTGACATGCGCATATTTTTCAGTTTCAGCAATTCTTAATTGTTTTAATCCTTGAGCTGATAAATAATCACCTAAAGTATTTGATAAATCCAATGAATGGAATGCGATATCTCCATTAACAGTATCAGCATATCTCATCATACATACAAAATGAATATTTTGTGGTTTATCTGCTGGTTTAAAGTTATCATAAACATCAGCAGTGAACACATTAGACATTTGAATTGCTCTATCTGGTCTGAAGTTAGCAAAGATAATAGCATCATTATCTGCAATAGCACCATTTGTATCTGGATTATATCCAGGAATCACGAATTCATCATAAACTTCTTTCGCATATGAATCTTTGACATATTGAACTGGATCACTATAAGTTTCACCAGATTTTCCAATTAATGCGTTATATGCTAATTCAATACGATCCATTCTTTTATCTCTGTCCATAGCATAATATCTACCAGAGATAGAAGCAATTTGACCAACACCAATTTCATCCATTTGATCTTGTAATTCTTTCACAAAATCAGCACCGCTATCAGGCGCTACATCTCTACCATCTAAGAATGCATGGACATAAACTTTTTCTAAACCTTGATCTTTTGCAAGTTTTAACAATGCATAAATATGTTCATTTGAAGAGTGAACACCACCATTTGATAATAATCCCCAAATATGTAACTTAGAACCATTATCTTTTGCATGTTGAATTGCTTTTAAGAAAGCTTCATTTGTAAAGAATGTTCCATCTTCTACAGCTTTATTAATGAGTGTTAATGATTGGTACACAATTCTTCCCGCACCAATATTTAAATGCCCAACTTCACTATTTCCCATTTGTCCTTCAGGTAATCCAACGGCATTTCCACAAGCTTTTAAAGTTGTTGTTGGATACATGGCCATTAAATCATCTAAATTAGGTGTATTTGCTAATTTAACAGCATTTCCATCAACACGATCAGTTAATCCATACCCATCTAAAATACATAAAACTACAGGTCTTTTTTTCATATTCTCTATACCTCCATACGCGTTCATTATACAAAATTTGACTTAAAAAATAAAGTTATATATACATTTTATTTTCTTTTTCTAGGTGTAGAAATCATATAAATACCAATAAAGCTAATCAGCAATGGCCAATAAGCCCTAATACTTGATTCTAATTGCTTCATAAACTCATTTTGCTGTCCTTGATTAATTGTTAATAATACACCCAACATCATCATTATGATACCTATATTCTTTCTTAGATTCATTATTATCACCAATATTATTCTAGCATCTCCTATTTACGAAGTTTGTCATTATCAAGTAAGGAATGACAAAAGCGTAGCAAGCCTCTTAAATCAACAGGTTCTCTACCTTTTTGTGAATAGACAATCACTTCCAGTCGATTATATTCAAAACGATTAGAATGAATAATACTATTCATATCTCTACGTAACTCTGGTGGTGTCACAATCATTAAATTTTCTGACATTTTTCTAAGTAAAATACACAGTGTTGCTAATGAAAGTTCTAAATCCAAAGTTGCTTTGGTTCTATCATGAGTCAAAATATAAGAATCAAAAACTCCCTTTTTATCATCAATCTGATTAAAACGATTTAAAATCATTTCAACACTGACAACATTATCTTCTAAAGCTTCCATATAACATAAACGCTTTAATTCCCTTTTACTAGACATAGTATCACCCTATTTCATTATACATGAAATCAAACCATTATACAAAAAAGTCAGCTTTCGCTGACTAATCTTCACGATACAAACAATATAAACCATGACCATAGTAAATCATCGCAATAATCATTAACACTAGAGTTGAATAAATCAATACTGATGATAACAATGTTCGAGGAATATAGAATGCGACCAATATAATAGACACAACAAAGAATACTGCAGTCGCAACTTTTCCAGGCATTTGTGCCTGAGATAAATGTTTATCTTTTTTACGATAGATATAATACCCTACAAATAGTAACATACCATCTTTTAAAACAATAATCGCAACTAATAAGGCATAAGCTGGATATGTATACATCAATGTGCATGCAACGACGAACTGTGTCAGTTTATCAGCCACAGGATCAATTAACTTACCAAGTTCTGTAATCATATGATATTTTCTAGCAATGAATCCATCCAGAAAATCACTTAAACTCGATAGCACTAACACCCCAGCAGCCACCAAGTGTCCCTTATCTGATTGCAAATCAAAATATGCCCACAAAAATACGGGTAGAAGTAATATACGAAAATAACATAATATATTTGGAATACTGAATATCTCTTTTTTTGTAAACATCATGTGTCCCTGCCTTTATATATTCCCTATTATAAGGAAAATAGATAGTGAAGTCAACGTATGTTATTTTTGAATATATTCGATAATATCCTGAATAATTTCATCTTGCTTCAATGAAGAAATATCTATCTGATGTGTAGATAACTTATCATAACAAGACATACGCTCTAAGCTTCTTTTGATGATGCTTTCTTCTCTTAGACCTAAGTCAATATCTTTTTGAAGATGTTGTCTTAATGTCTGTTCATCACAGACAAGGGATATTGAATAAACCTGACAGTCATCTAAACAAAGACGATCACAAATTTGGTCAATGATAGATTGTTCATGCATCACCCAACAAAAAATAATATTTTCAATCACTGAACAATCAATAAAAGACTGTAACTGATATACAATATTATTGATGACCATGGCTTTGGTTTCTTCATTCACAATAAAAGGATGCATATTCCAACACCAATCACCATCTAACATAACGCTATGATTTAATTTCTTTTTTAAAAGTTGACTCGTGGTTGTTTTGCCAACTCCCATCGTTCCACCAATCATAATAAACCTTTTCATATAACCTCCAAAAAAAGCTTCGGGTCTTTTCCCAAAGCTTTTAAAATTTCAAGAATTTTCTAACTGATACAAAACTTCCAATCAAACCAACACCACATCCTAAAGCAACCATTATTCCTGAACAATGCCAAATAAATGGGAATGGTTCACGCATTGATAACATGGCTGGCAATAAATCCACAGCTCCACTGTATATCCAATTATATCCAAAATACATCACCAGAATAGGAACAATAGAACCTAATAAACCAATAAAAACACCCTCAAGCATATATGGTAAACGAATATACCAGTTGCTTGCTCCAACCATACGCATAATGCTGATTTCTGTTTGACGTGATGTAATTGTAATCTTGATTGTATTGGCAATCATAAACAATGCGATAATAGTCAGTCCTACAACGAAAATAGCACCACCATTTCTAACTGTTTCTAAACTATTCACTAAAGAATTTGTAGAGTCTCCACCAGATGTCGCTTGATTGACATGTTCTAAACCACTAATCTGATCAGCTACCGTATCTATTTCTTTGGCATCGTCTACTTCAACAACATAAGCTGCTCCTAAAGGATTGTTTTCACGATAACTTTCAAACAATTTTTTCCCATCTTCATCCTGCATCTCAATTAACTTATCTAACTCATTTTCCTTAGATGAAAAAGTTGCTTTTTTAACGCCATCAATTTTTTCAATTTCAGGCAATATCTGTTGTGCTTCTTTATCACTGATTTCTCTATCCATCTGTACATAGATTGTTAAACTATCTTCAATACTATAAGTCATATCCTGAATATTAATCGCAATAACTCCAATCACTGCAATTAATAATAAGGTTATAGTCACTGCAAAAATAGATGATACAGACATAACGCCATTACGCCAAATATTTTGAAAAGCTGTTTTACAGTGTTTAGGAAAGTTTCTTATACAACTAATGAATTCCATCAACATAACCTCCTACACTTGTATCCGTTTTAATACAACCATCTTCAATTAAAATTGTTCTTTTTTTATGTTTTTGAACAATTTCTTTATCATGTGTGACAACTAATATTGTTGTATGATTAATTTCATTAATTCGCTCTAATAATTCTATAATTTCATGAGAAGTATCAGGATCCAAGTTTCCTGTTGGTTCATCAGCAATCAAAACTTTAGGATTATTCACAATCGCTCTGGCAATCGCTACACGTTGTTGTTGACCACCAGATAATTCATGAGGAAAAGCATTGGCTTTATCTTCTAATCCAACAAGTTCTAATGTTCTTCTCACTTTTTTTCTGATTTGAACTTTAGGTGTATCAGTCACTTCTAATGTAAAAGCTACATTTTCAAAGACTGTTTTTTTAGGTAATAATCTAAAGTTTTGAAAAACAACACCAATATTTCTTCTAAAATAAGGAACCTTACGATCTTTAATTTTAGAGACATCCTGTCCTGCTACTATAACTTTACCAGAACTGGCTTTTTCTTCACGATACAATAATTTGATGAAAGTTGATTTACCTGCACCAGTTGGACCAATGACATAAACAAACTCACCATCACCAATATCAACATTCATATTATTAACGGCTCTTACACCGGTTTTATATACTTTTGTTACATTTTCAAGTTTTATCATCCAATCACCTCTCGACATATTATAACATATATTTCAACGAATAAAATGGGAAATAATGGATTTCTTGTAAAATCATAATGAACACATTTTTCTGTTTTTCTTTGTTTTCTTTTTAAAATTTTGTATAATAATATTAAAGAGGTGGTATGCATGAGAAAATGTCCAAGATGTCATAAAGAAATGAAAGAAGATTGTTATATTAAAGATACTGCACAACCTATTAGCGACTTTACAATCATCGAAAAAAATGAAAACCTGAAGAAAAAGGAATATGCTTTAAAAGCGGCATTATGTAAATCTTGTGGATATGTTGAATTATATGTAGACATCAATGAGGATTAAGTCCTCTTTTTCTTTACTTTTTTATTTTTTTATATGAAAAAGCATGTTATAATGCTTTCACGAAGGAAGTGATTACGATGTGTGGAATAGTTGGATTCGCACCTGTTAATGAAAATGCAAGTCAAATACTAAAAAAGATGATGGATCGTATTGCTCATAGAGGGCCTGATGGTGAAGGGCAGTTCATTGATGATTATGTAGCTTTAGGACATCGTCGTTTATCTATTATAGATTTAGCTGGTGGTCAGCAACCTATGAAATCTGATCATTTGGTCGTTGTCTTTAATGGAGAGATATATAATTATCTAGAATTAAAAAAAGATTTAGAAGCCAAAGGGCATGTTTTTCAAACTCATAGTGATACAGAAGTTATTTTACATGGTTTTCAAGAATATCGTTATGATGTTGTGAATTATTTAAGAGGGATGTTTGCTTTTGCATTATATGATACTGAGACACATGAGTTATTCTGTGCCAGAGATCATTTTGGAATTAAACCTTTCTATTATTATGATGATCCTGCTCATTTCTTATTTGCAAGTGAAATCAAAGGTTTCTTAGATCATCCTGATTTTAAAAAAGAATTAAATACTGAAGTCTTAGATATTTATTTAAAAATGAATTATGTAGCTGGTGAAAAGACTTTCTTTAAAAATGTTAAACAATTGTTACCAGGACATTATCTTATTTATAAGGATCAAAAGATTCAAATTAAACGTTATTATCATATTGAATTCAAAGATCAATATAAAACTGATCAGGAAATGATTCAAGCTATTGATCAAATCATGAAAGATTCTATCCAACATCATTTGATTGCTGATGTTGAAGTTGGATCATTCTTAAGCAGTGGGATTGATTCATCATATCTTGTTTCATTAGCGAGACCTCAACATACTTATACAGTTGGATATAATGATGAAAGATATAATGAAATTAACTACGCTAAAGATTTAACACAACAATTAGGTATTGAAAACAAAAGCAAAATTATTACTAAAGAAGAATATTTGGAAGTCTTACCAAAGATTATGTATCATTTAGATGAACCAACTGCCGATCCAGCTGCAGTCGCTTTATATTTTGTTAGTCAACTTGCCAGTCAGGATGTCAAAGTTGTTTTATCTGGTGAAGGTGCTGATGAATTCTTTGGTGGTTATAATACTTATCGTGGGGATATTGATAGTGGATTGTATGGAAAAATTCCTTTCTTCATTCGTCATGCTATTGCATCTATATGTAAACATCTACCCACATTTAAAGGTATTCCTTTCTTAATTAGAAATGGTGAACGTATTGAAGATTATTATGTAGGTGTTAATCCTGTTTTCTCTGATAATGATTGTAAACATTTATTAAAAGATACAAGTCATTTACATAGTCATAAAGATATTGTTGGAAATGTCTTTGATCGTGTTCAAAAAGCAACAAATATTCAAAAAAGACAAGCTTTTGATTTACAAACTTGGTTTATTAAAGACATCTTGCAAAAAGGTGATAAAATGACAATGGCTCATTCTATTGAAAGCCGTGTTCCTTTTACAGATAAAGAAGTTTTCCAAGTCGCAAGTCAATTAAAAGATAATCAAAAAGTCACAAAAGAAAATACAAAAGTCTTATTAAGACAAGCTGCTAAAAAAGTTATTCCTAATGAAGCTTACAAGAAAAAGAAATTAGGTTTCCCTGTTCCACTTAGAGAATGGATGCGTGAAGATGATCTTTATCAAAAAGTTTATGATGGTTTACAGACACCTATTATTAAACAATTGTTTGATGATCAAAAACTATTATCTATGTTAGAAGACCATAAAAATCATAAACATGACTATTATAAAAAAATCTGGACTGTCTATTGCTTCTCATTATGGCATCAGGTTTTCTTTGCAGAAGAATACAAACACTAAGTTAAATATCTTAGTGTTTTTTTGTTATAGTTATGAAGAAAGAAAAACTCAAATCTTAGTTGATGCTAATGGTAAGGTTACTTTATCGCTTCATTAGCACTTATTAGTGTAGGAATTCTTGTTGTTAATAAAAAAGAAAATCATTATAGTTATATGAAATGAAAAAGCTGATTGAGTAAGTCACAATGAACGACTTATTCATATCAGCTTTTTTTGTACATCACTAAGTTTAATGATTGTGGACATACTTGAAAATAATAACTGTCTGCTTTATATTCTTCACCATCAATATTACAGCTATGGCGACAGTAAACTGTTGCTTCTTTCACTTTATAATAATGGACTTCATGTCGTTTATGTAATTGATGTGATAAAAGATAAGTGACTAGATAAGGTATTTTGATCTTTGGTACACAATCAACAACACAGATATCCATATAACCATCCTGAATTTGAGCTTGAGGTGTGATTTGAAAACCACCACCATAATATTGCGCATTATTTAATGTACAGAGAATCATCTGATTATCATAAAGACATTTTCCATCTGATACAATCTTTACATGATGATTATCATAACGAAATACTTGTTTAAAAATAGATATAATATAACTCTGTGATTCAGGTACAAATGGAATATCTGGAATATCATGGACTTTATTCGCAATCATACTATCTAATCCAAAACATGCTGCATTAAGATAATATCTGTCATTGATTTGAATGGTATCAACTTTTTGGCTTTCTTGCTTTAATGATTGAATTAATAGTTGACGGATATCCTTTTCTTTTGTAAGTGTACGACAAAAATCATTCCCCGTTCCAAAAGGTAAAATAACGAGCTCATGTTCCCTATGTACTAACGCCTGCAACAAGCCATTGATTGTTCCATCTCCACCAACTGCATAAAATCTTGATGGTTCTAAACAATTTTGAATGTATTTTTGACTATCTTGCATTGATGTTGTATAAACAATTTCATATACATATTCCTGCATGATATCATGAATCATGCCTTCTAAATCATGATGACGCTTTGTATCATGCATCATAAAAATATGTTTCATCTTTCCCACTCCTATAGACAATGTGTTATATATCTTTGAAAGCTCCCTTTTTGTATCATAGCTTGATCTTTCATATGATATCCTATATTTATTAATTCTTTTTGCATTGGAACATGTGAAATTAAAACCAGTTCTGATGCAATATCTCTGGTCTTTTCTAAAAGTTCGCATTGTTGCTGATATGTAAATGGACTATATACACCATAAGGAATATCTAAAATACAGACATCATATGTTTTCTTTAATGTTCTCATATCACATCTTTGAATCAATAATGGATCATACCCATAATGTTCTAAGTTCAATCTTGCCTGATAAGCCACATATTTATTGATATCATAACCAACAATATGAGCATTCATGCTCAATCCTTCTAAAACAACAGTTCCTACTCCACAACATGGATCAACAATCGTTTTAAATAAATCATTTCCTAAAGCAATATTAACAACTGCTCTGGCATCTCTTAAGGCTAATGAATGTGAATATGAATAAGGTTTATCATTATGTTGATTCCAGTTCATATCATTTTGATAAATACCAAAATACCATATTTCATGAATTTTTGTAATCGCAAAGATTGTTTGAGGATGATGCATATTCACTGAACCAGCAATAGGCAAGGCAATCTGCTTACATTTATCAATTGATTCCTGATATGGCACATGTGTGATTTCGTTTTTTAAATAGATGACTTTAAAATCATAATAACAATAATTCTGTTGTTCAATAAAATTGACTATTTCATCAAAACAGGCACTTTCATATAAAATATTTAATTTTCCCCTGATATAAGCACTTCTGGAATAATCAAAATCCTGATTCGTTATATAATATTTTGTTTGCATATCTTCATGAAAAATATGTCTAAATTCCATTTCACATAAGTTCTGTTCATGTGGCGAATAATTATAAATATATAAATATTTCAGCTTGTTTCCCTCATTTCTTACATTTTTGTTATCTTGATTATTTATAGTATACATAAATTTAGAAATGTTGTAAAATAGAGATACGTTTGGGAGGTGTTTTTTATTTTTGGGATTCAGTATTTAAAAACACATTTTACACATCATCAAAGATATATCATTGTTGCTGTTTTTTCAATGTTTTTACCTTTTTATATGTGTGGAGGGATTTTAATATTTTTAACACTTCGTTTATTATGGAAAGGGGAAATACAGGAAGCTTATAGACAAATACCTAAAAGTCGTTTTATTATTTATTTTAGTTTATTAAGTGCTATTGTTTCTCTGTTTTATCAAAACTATTATGGTTTTGTTTGTAGCATTGGTATTTTAGTGATTTTATCTTTTGTTTTATATTATCGTATTCATATTGATTCACGATTATTTGAATATATAACAAACTGTATTATTGTTTTAAGTATTTTTGCAGCTTTATATGGTTTAATTGAATATATTGGTATTTTGAATTCTTACAATATTGATCAGTTTGAAATCATGATATTCAATCGTCCTCAAGATCGTATTAATTCCGTTTTCTTTAATGCTAATTACTATGCTATGATGATTGAATTCTTTGTTTGTTTAACTTTCTATAAAATATTAAAAATTAAAGATATAAAATTAGAATGGAAAAAATTTATTTATTATGTCGCAGTCATTGGATTAAATCTTTTTGTTTTATTATTGACTGCCTGTCGAACTGCATGGCCTGCATTAGCTGGTGGCATTTTAATTATGTTGATTGTAGACAAGCATCATAAAACATGTGCATGCATATTAGCTCTTGTTATTGTGGCTTGTATTTATTTCCTATTAAATCCATCAAAATTCCCACGTGTTGATAATATTGTTGCTTATTTCATGACACGTGCTGGTATCTGGGAAGTTGCTATTCAAAATATTATAACACATCCTTTGTTTGGTGAAGGCCCTATGACTTATATGCATATCTATCCATTATATCATGGTCATCCAACCGAACATGCTCATAGTATTTATTTGGATCCATTGCTTTGTTTTGGAATTGTCGGATTATTAACTATTGCTCCATATATTTATTCTAATATTCAAAGATTATATCGTTTATGGAAATTAAAAGTTGATAAGACATTGGTTGCATTGATTGTATCCTTTACAGTGATGATCTTTATTCACGGGATATTAGATTATACTATTTTCTTTGTTCAGACTGGATTTTTATACCTTTTAATTGCCAGCTCTTTTGATGTTCATAAACATGCTTTAAAAGCTTATGAAAGCTTACGTAAGTAGGTTTTTTATGTTATAATAAATAAGAGGAGTGCGATATCTATGCATAAATGGTTCTGGTATTTTTTAAACCCTGAAGAAAAATTTCAGCGTTATAAACATTCACTTTGGCTTTTGATTCTTGCTATCATTGTGCTTTTCATTAAGTTCGATTTGATAATTGCACTTGGTTATTCTCTTGTCCTCATTATTTTTTCATATCTTGGTTATAAACATTTTCAAAGAGAAGCTATGGCATATAAAGAAAGAAAAAGTTGTCAAAAGACGTTATAAACGTTTTATGACAACTTTTTAAAATAAACCTAAACGATGCAATTCATGATAAATTCCATCATCCTGTACACTTTCACATATAGCATTTCCATATTGTTTGAGTTCTTTTGATCCATTTGCCATGACAACACCATATTCACAAGTCTGAATCATCGCATAATCATTCATACTATCTCCAAAAGCAATTGTATTTTGAATAGGAACATTTAAATATTCACATACCTTTTCAACAGCTGTTCCCTTATCTGTTCCTTTCATAATAATTTCACCATTAATGACATCTTGAGAAAAGATTTCATGAATGACAAAATGAAATTTATCTGATAGAACACGTTTAGGTTCTTCTAAATCTTCCTCTTTTTCACACATAAAACATAGCTTTTGAATAGGAATAGGATTTTCATCATATTCCTTTAATGGATGAATATTAAAATGTTCTTTTTGTTCATTTAATAATCTCTGTAATTCAGAATTTAAATTTTCTCCATCTTTTAAACGATGTTTTACAAATTCATAATTCATCTTTTCATCTTGAAAAGTCATATGATTAGCTTCTAAATTATATAAAATGTGATGCTGATCAAAAATATGTCTTGCCAGTTGAATATCTTCTTGACTCAAACATGATTCAAAGATTTTTTGACCATGCACCTCAATATATCCACCCGCACTACTGATAATACCATCGAAACCAATTGGAAAAAGTGGTCTAGCTCCTGCATAACTTCTTCCTGTACATAAAAAGACTTCATGTCCATTTTCTTGAACTTGATGAATAGCTTCTTGCACCTTTGGTGATACTCGTCCATCTGGCAATGTCAATGTTCCATCTGCATCTAAAAAGATTAATTTCTTGTCCATCAAATCCCCCCTATTTTCATTATAATCAAATCTCTATAAAAACCAAATTTGTTTCAAATACTGCAAATCTATAATCTCTTTTCAAAGTGTCCATCCACTGACATACCTTCAAAAAATAAAGTAAATGCTTGTGGATCAAGACCTTTAATAATATGTTTGAGTTGATTCACTTCATATTTACTAATCACTGTTACCATAACATAAGTATTTTCTTTTGTATAAGCACCTTTTCCTTGCCAAAAAGTCATTCCACGTCCCATTTCAGATAAAACTTTATTTTGAATTTCTAATTGTTTTGTAAAAATAACACATGTTACATTGATATTTTGATAATGAGTTTTATCTAAAACAAGTGTAAAACATGTCGTATAAATGGCAGAATAAATGGCTATTTCAATATGAAATAAAAATGCACACACAACATAGATTGATAAATTAATAAATAATGATAATTTTCCTACTGAAAAATGTGGTAACTTTTTTGTAAAATAGACACCTAAAATGTCTAATCCTCCACCACTTCCAGAACAGCGTAATGTTAGACCTATACCAAATCCAGTCACAATTCCACCAATAATACAATTGGTAAGAATATCATCAACAAGTGGTGTTGTTGGAATCATGATGAATGTTAAAAAGATAGTTTGAGAAATAACAGATAATAGCGTTCTGACAAAAAAACGTTTAGAAATGGTACGATAAGCTAACATAAATAGAGGTATGTTAATCGCAAAGTTAATCATTCCTGATATATCTATTGAAGATGGAAACATGCCATTACTGATTTGTTCTAATAGTGTTCTTATAATTTGAGCAATTCCTAATACCCCACTACTATATAATTGCACAGGTACTACAAATAAATTTACTCCCAATGCAAAAATAAATGCCCCTAATATAATGAAAAAATATCTTTTACTTTCCTGATTCAAAATCATATCGATCCCCCTTATAAAGAAAAAAACGCAGTTGCGTTTTTACATATGGTGCCGACAACAGGACTTGAACCTGCAACCTGACCATTACGAGTGGCCTGCTCTACCGATTGGAGCTATGTCGGCATCCTGTATTATTATAATACAAAAAGGAATAGATTTCTACTATTCCTTTGGCGCAATTTTCTTTAATAAACCATTATTTCGTAATCTTGGAGCCATAGCCATATACAGGATTGATGAAATAACAATGGCCATCAAAGCATTCACTGTCGTTGTTATAGCATTCCATGAAGCTAATGCTTTTGCTGCATTATCAGGAGCACCTAAAATAAAAGCAGTATAAAAATAAGAAAAAATAGGTTCTCCAATCACATTAAATAACATACCTGCTGTAGCTGATAAAATAACTGCTTTCCATAACGCTTTCCCTTGCTTATGCTGGATATGAAAAATACGATGTGCAACCAAACCAGTTATGATACCAATCCCTAATTTCAAAATAATTGTTTTAGGCGCTACAATCACATAAGCCGGATCCAACAAATCTGCAATTCCCATACCAATAGCACCTGCAATACCACCAGGTAATCCCCCTAGCAATAAAGCTGCCAACACACAAAAAGTATTTCCTAAATGAAAAGATGTAAAACCACCTGGTGTGGGAATCTTAATCTGTAAAAACATAAATGATATATAACATAAGCCAGCCATTAAACCAACTAAAACAATTTTCAATATTTTTGTATTCATATCTATCACTCCCTATATGACTAACAGTATATATGATTATTGGCCTTATGAAAATATCCAGTTTTGTATTTTTTTATATATCCAGATTGAGTATAATAATATCAAGGAGCTAACTATATAAAATTCAAGTCATTTGATGAAAAAGTTTGAAAATGTTAAATGATTTGATTATGGTAGCTA
>NZ_CAXSKY010000017.1:39104-55648 GCF_964238065.1 Clostridium sp. AUH-JLR23 | reverse complement strand
TTTTATTTTAAAGGGCTTTAACACCGTTTTTATGGAGTTAAAATCAATTACCAACATTTAACTGAAGTTAAATTTTATTGATTTTGTCATTGGTTAATGTAGTTTATCAAGTAAAAATAGGGCAATATCTTCACTTTGAATGGGCTGAATATTTTTACGATAGTTTATTTATGATGTTGTGGTGCATAAGCTTATTTTTATTTTTTTGTAATGATTTTTTTGATCATATAAATGAAAAGTTGTCTAATTTTATCACTTCAATAAGTCAAATGACCATGGGATGTTTTATTCTACACATTGTGTTTATTGTAAATATAAGAAGTATATATCAATATAATTTACCCTATTTTAATATATTAATTGCTTTTTTTATATTTGTATTATGCATATTAATAACATTTATATTAAAGAAAATTCCACTTGTGAGACATACTGTTAGTATTTAATTGAATTACATAAAATTTTAAAAAGTAGAAAAGTTATAAAGAATAAATCAAATGTATTTAAATTGAGTATTTCACTAAAAGATGACACCGTTTCACTCATTTGATGACGTCATCAAACAAGTAACACTATTCGATTTTTAAAGTGAAATATTCATTTAAATTATACTATTTTATGATATTATTAAATTAAATAAAAGATACTTTAGTGATATAAAATACTAAAGTCTATTAAAGAAGACAATGTTGGTAGTATTATACTGATAACATTGTCTTTTTTAGTGATTTAAAGTAAGCGCTAAATAAAATAGTGGATAAAAATATAGAACTCAACGAACTATAATATAGAATATGGAGACTGCCAAAACTATATTATAGTTTTTATATTCTCTAAAAATTATAAAGAAAGGAAGAGTGACTGTATGAAAATCCAAGAATTAACACAGAATGAAAAATACAAGTTCTGGTATCTAAAAATCAAAGAATATAAAGAAAGTGATCTATCCATTCAAGATTTTTGTAAAAGAAATCATATTAAGGTATCGACTTATTACAAATATCAACAAAAGATTAAAACTATTTTGTGCAATCATATGATTATTTCGCACGTTATGCACCATTAATTCATACACATAGCCACACTTTTGTTATCATAATAGTTTAGATATTGATTATTCTGCTCAAGTTGACCAATCATTCCGATTATGCTGACCAACTATTCCAATATCCCTGATCAACCAACATTGTTCTCAACATTCTGATTATCCGGACCAGCTATTCCGATGAATCTGATCAATAATGAAATCCTGATTATTGTTTAATCAGGATCCTTTTATTTATTATCGACTTCTCATTGATTTATCACCTAGTATCTTTATTGTATGTGATTTTGGTACGATTCTATCAAGTATGGCATCTGATTATTCGCATGTAAAAGCACTGGTAGTCGCAGACATCTGCACCACCTCAATCGCATAAAGTGCACCAGTTATATTTATACACAATTATAGTCAATCATGTCCAAACATGATTGACCTTTTTAAAAAATTATTTTTTGATTCTAAAGTTTTCATTACCCATATACACATCTATTCTATTATGAATGATTCTATCAAGCAATGCCTCTGTTAATGTCGATTTATGCAATTTATCATACCAGTCTCCTGATGGATACTGACTGCAGAAAATTGTTGAACATTTATCATGTCTTACCTCCATAAGCTCAGATATAAACTGTTTTTCTTTATCAGTCATTTCATACATTAACCATTCATCTAATACAAGCAGATCGTATTTTGCGTATTTCTTAACTACTTGTGATAGACTTTTACCCATATTCCTCAGTTCATTATATTTTTCTAATAGCTCAGGCATTCTAATGTAAAATATTTTATATTTTTGTTTTGCCGCTTCATTTGCTAATGCACATGAGAGCCATGTTTTCCCTGTACCACATGGTCCATGAATAATGATGTTGGTTTTTAATGTAATATAATTACATGTAGCCAGTGAGCTAATCAGCTGATGTGTAATGCTTCGATTGTCAGTATAGTGAATATCTCTTAGATCTGCATCTACATAGCGTAATTTAGCCGATTTCTTTAATCTTCTTACCGTTTCGTTATATCTTTGCTGATAAACAAAGTCGATGACCATATTTATTTTTTCATCAAATGTCAAAGTAATATAAGCAGGATTTGTTTCAATCAATTTAATGGCATCTACAACATCTATAATCCCAATTTCTGATGCTTTTCTTACAGTTTCATTATCTATCATTTTGATTTGCCTCCGTAGAACTCTGCACCTCTCAGGTGTCCTGTCGTTTTTCTTTCTTCAGATGCATTTCCTTGTTTTCCTAGTTTATCTTGATTGTTAGATAGAATGGCATTAAGATGTTTATATCTAGGTGATGGATATTTACTTAAAGCTATCTGGCAGGATAATTCAAGTCTTTCATTTGAATATTTATCACTTAGATGTAATACACTCATTGCAGGGTTATAACCCTGTTCCTTAACTTTACATCTTTCAAATATAATCTCTACAACCTTTCTTGTGTAGGGTCCGATTTTGCTCGCCCATTTTTTTATACGCACATCATCCCACTCACTTACTTTCACTGATTCAGGCATATCCTGTTCATAGGTAGAATATTTATTCTTTATATAGGCAGGAAACAGCTTGTGGATGTTGATTCGCTTGTTTTGATAATAAATAGTCAATGTTGTTTCTGACACTTTTAGATCAACGGATTTGCCTACATATTCATAAGGAACTGAATACCAGTTTTTTTGATAGGTGATATGGCAATTGACTTGTACTTTTCTGGAATAAAACCAATGACATACTTCAAAAGGTATTTCAGGAAGTGGTTTAAGTGCCTGCTTTTCAACAGCTTCAAATATTTCTTTTCTGCTTCCATCTCTTTTCTGGAATGGAGTAGTATTAAACTCATCAAGCTTTTCTCTTACTGCTTGATAAAGCTCTTCGAATGAATGAAACTCTACATTTCTTAATGATGCAATAATGGTTGTAGCTATTTTGCCAACGGTACCTTCGACACTCGCTTTCTGCTTAGGTTTTCTGACTTGTGCAGGCATAATAGCTGTCATATAATGATTTCCAAAATCAGAATACATATCTGTGAGAATGATTTCTCCTTCTTTAGGATGACTGACAACACCTGTTTTAAGATTGTCACATACAATTCTAACTGTTGAACCACCGAAGTATTCAAACATATGTTTATTACAGTTAATCCATGTATTCATTTTCATATCCTTGGTAGGTTCCACATAAGAATATTGAGAAAATGGTAAAGTTGCGACAAACAGATAAACTTTAACCAATTCACCAGTAGAAGGAACCATGTAATGCATTGTAGGCCCGGACCAATCAATTTCTGTACGAATCCCGGGTTTGTGTTCAATGTGGTTGGTATAGTTGTGTCTTTCGACATGTTGAGCATAACCTCTACAATATTTTGAGTAACTTACTGGATATTTACCATCCTTAGCACTCAAGCAATATTCTTTCCATAATAGTTTTAAGTTAACACCAGGCTTAGACAATTCTTTATGAACATAGTCATAATCCACTGCTAAATAAATGTTTTCAGATTCGTACATTTCAGGGAAAAATAATTTACCCAGCTCATCATCTGAGTACTGATCAATAGTACTGACATCAAATTGAAGCACCTCCATTCTATGTTTTGTTTTGGATGAGGTATGTTTACTAATATGATATTGTTTGGATATCGTATTGAGGGATATGCCTCGATCAATCAATTGTAAACATAGTCTCAAATTGAATTTTACAGCCATAATAAAAGCTCCTTTCATATAATATTAGAGACAAAGTCTCCAACATTATAATAATATAAAAAAGACCACCTATAATATAAAAGGTGGTGCAGTTGCGTATATTCAATAATATCATCTCAGTGGTGTAGTTGTTGAAATTGGTGGTGCACTTTATGCTATTGATGGTGCAGTTCATTGCAAATAATCAGCATCAGCTAATGCACCACCTCCTAGCTTGCTATGCCATCCTCCTACATCAAATTGTGAACATAATATTGTTGAATGTATTCTATATCTTTTCTCTAATACTTCCAATATATCTTGCTGTTCAATGTTGCTTGTATTAACTAACAGCCACTCATCAAGAATAAGAAGATCGCATTTTTCATATTGTTTGATTTTATTTTTATATGTTCCTTGTATTCTTGACAGCTCTAATTCGGACAACAAATCTGGCAGTCGAATATATTTGACTTTCAGTCCACTATTACATGCTTCAACCCCAAGTGCACATCCAATATACGATTTCCCAGCTCCAGTTGCTCCTATTATTAAAACATTTTCGTGTTTCTTTATATATTCATTTGTTGCCAGGCTTAATATCTGCTCTTTATCAAGATGTCTGTCTGCATAATATTTGATCTGCGTTATGGATGCTTTGGATTCCGCAAAATGTGCATTATTGATCAGTCTTTCTATCTTATGTATACGCTGACTGTCAACTTCGGCATCAACCAATAATTCCAGTCTTTGATCAAACGTCAATTGTCGTATATCTTCCATCTCTTCCTGTTCCAGATATGTTTTTGCCATGCCAGGCAGTCTTAAAGCGACTATTTTTTCATATGTATCTCTATTCATTTGTGTTTCCTCCATAATATGATGAACCTCTGACAAATGCAAAGTCATCATTGTTTTCATCTTCTTGGTTGACCTGTCTTGTATCTTGATTATATTGAATAATTAATTTAATATTTTTATAGCGGGGCAATGATAAATGCTTTAGCGCTTTTTCACATGCTTCTTCTAGCTGTCTGGGTGAATATGAGTCTGCCAACTTCAATATTGATCGACAGCCATTATAAGCCTGCTGCTCCGCTCTATAATAATTCAATAAACCATCAACGACCTTATAGGTATTGACCCCAATGGATTGAGCCCATCTTCTGAAGCGATCACCATCCCATTCACCAGCCTTTTGATGGTTGGGTGGCATATGATCCGTGTTGGTTGAATATTGTCCTGGGTGACCATATAAACGTTTATGTGAACATATTCTATGATGCTTATAATAGACTTCCACTAGATTTCTGGTTAATCTAATATCAACCTTTTGCTTGATATATTCATATGGCACAGAATAGTACATTTTATCAATGGAAATGTGATAATGATATTGCACTGTTGCTTTTTTCCATGTGGCATATTCATAAGGCTCTTTTGGCAATGGTCTGAGGAATGGTTTTTCTTCATTTATAAATACTTCAGCTCTACTCCCCTGGCGCTTTTGAAAAGGTCTGTTATTGAAATCATCTAAGCATTTCTTGATTTTTTCATTTGCTTCGCTGATGGAATGAAATTCCTCCTTTCTGAGTCTTGCAATAATATGAGTCGTAATCTTTCCAACTGTTCCTTCTACACTTGGCTTGGATTTTGGGCTCTTGATAGGAGTAGGTACAATAGCGATATTGTAGTAATCTCCCATTTCCTGATATGCAGGATTTAATATGACATCTCCATGTTTAGGATGTTTGATGACTCCTGTTTTTAAATTATCAGGATAGATGATAGGTGTTGTCCCACCAAAGAAATTGAACATGTTGACATGTGCAGTTATCCAGTTTTCCTGTTTCATGTCACTCATCAGTTCAGCATATGAATACTGACTGTAGGGTAATGTACCAACAAATAGATATCCCTTTGTCACTTCACCTGTTAATTCATTGACAATAGGGATGGTTGTTCCACACCAGTCTTATGCAAAGAAAAAAGTTATGAGAAGTTTATATAAAATATATTCATATAATCAATGAATTTCTATTTTTTACTTCTCATAACTTTTAATTTATATGGAATTTTTTAACCATTCTAATAAATTTTCTTTTTCCTCTTCATCATAATCATCTTTTATTTCTATTCTAGCTGCATTTTCTAAGATTTGTTTTCTTTTTATTTCTGGATTTGCTTTGCTATAAATTTCTGTAACAGTTACAGATGAATGACCTAATAGATCTCTTATATAAATTAAATTGACACCATTTTCTAATAAATGCATGGCTCTACTATGTCTTATACAATGTGGTGAAATTGTACTTGGATATAATAATTTATTTTTCTCTTTAGCGCTATTAAAATGTTTTTGAAGAATGTAATTTACACCTTCTCTTGTTAATTTATTGCGTCTAGCGTTAAAGAATAGGAAATCTTCATCTGATACATTATATTTTTTTATATACTTATTCAATACTTTAATAACTGAATAATCAAGAGGAACAGATCTAATTTTTCTTCCTTTACCTTGAAGAACGACAGTGTATGGCTTTTCAAGATGTAGATCTCTTTTTCTCACATTGATTAATTCAGATACACGAGCACCACTTTCATATAAAAGTACTACAATACATAAGTCTCGTAGATCTTTAAAATTATTTTTATTGAATCCGCTTATAAAATCAATATACGCATCTATAGAGAGATAGTTCATTGTTCTTGTGGTACATTTCTTTTTTTGAATATTCAAAATAGAAGAACATATTGCCAAGTACTCTGGATCTATATAACTGACATATCTAAAAAATGATTTTATTGCTGCCAATCTATTGTTTCGGGTTGAAATTGATACACCTTTAACTTCTTCAAGCCAGTTTAAAAATTCATTAATCATTTCGTAACTGAAATCATTGATCTTTATCTTATAAGCTTTTATGGATCTGTTTGATTCCATAAATTCAAGCAATAATACAAATGCATCCCTATATGTTTTTATTGTATTCTCACTTGCCTTCTTTTGGTTTACAAGATATTTAAGAAAATAATCACTTAATAATTTAGAAAAATTATTCATCTAAATCACCTAGTCCTTTTTCATATATATAATGTCCTTGATCAATGACTTCATCATAATGTTGTATTGTTAATCGTAAATAAATTTCTGTATTTGTAACACTTGTGTGTCCAAGATAAACGCTTAAATATGGTAATACACAATATGAATCTAGTCTATCTTTTATCATTTGGTCTAAAGAATTACAGGCGAATGTATGTCTAAAAGAGTGAATACAAGCACCTCTAGTATGTCCTTTTTGAGGAGTAGAAGAAATATTAGCTTTTCTTAATATTGTTTTCCTGAAAAATTCACCGATAGTATTATTTGCTTTTCTTCCACCATAGCGAGATTCAAAAAAATAAGTATCAGTTTTTTTATTGTTTTTAGCTTTGTATTCTTTTAGCCATTCAGCTAAAGAATCCTTAAATGGTACAAGACGACTAACATTGCCTTTTCCTGTGTGAACAGTGATTATATTATTATCTAAATCAACATCATCAATCTTAAGACTCAAAGCTTCTCCTAATCTTAATCCAGTAGTATAAAGCAATCTAAAAAATGTTTGATAGAATAGTTTTAATTCTTTATGGTGTTTAAATTCTAGTTCATCAATTACTTTAAAAATTCTAATAATTTCATTATCAGAGAAAACATACGGAATATAATCTCTAGGATTTTTTACTTGATGTTCTTCTAGCACATAGATATTTTCATATCCTTGATTTTTAAGAAATTTAGAAAACTGTCTGACCATACATTCATATTTGAATAAAGTACTTTGTGATTTTCCAATTAGTGATTCCATATATGCTGTAACCATTTCTTCAGTAATCTTTATTTCTTTTAAATTTAATGAATCGAGATATCTATTATAGTCAAGCAATTCATATATATTCTTTTTATAAAGAGATTTATAATATCCTTGAGATTGCTTATATTCAATATAGTTTTCAAACTCATCTCCAAATATTCCGATAAAACAGATATTTGATTTATTCATAGATAGGTACCTCCAAACTCATACGTCTAAGCCCCTCAATATCCACAGAAATATATTTTTCAGTAGTATTGATATTTGTATGACCTAATATTTCTTTGATAACTGGTAATGGTGTATTATTTTTTAACATATTTGTCGCAAGACTATGCCGTAAAGAATGGGCACCTGCCTTTTTTTTGCTTATATCGACGTCGGCTTTTATGAACGCATTTCTAACGATACTGGTTAATATTTTTGCATCCTTAAAAGGAAGATTATTTACTGAATTGATAAATACATACTCACTTTTGATATTAGGACGATGATTTTTGAGATAATCTATCAATAAAAATTTTATTTGATTGGTAATAGGTATATCAATTATGACACCTGTCTTTCTTTGAATTTTACTGATTATATTTTTATCCCATTTGATTTCTGAAAATGTTAGAAAAACTATATCGCTAGCTCTTAATCCGGTATAGGCAGCAATAGTAACCATACATTTATTTCTAATCCCGCATTTGCAGGAAGTATCAATAGAATCTATCATTTTTCTAATTTGATCTTCAAAATAGTACGATAAAATATTATCTCTCTTATTAGTAACAATTATAGGATACAATTTATACCCATCAAATTTAGCTAATCTTTCCTCTTTCATATAGTTAAAAAATTCTCTTAAAACAAATTGTGCATGACTTTTAGTTTGAGATCTCCAAGATTTAGTGAGAAGAAAATCATATACCATCATTTTAGTAACATCATATAAGTCTTCAATATCAATCGATTCTAGATATTCAAATAAAAATCTTAAAATACGAACCTTTCTTATTATGGTAACTTGTTTGATCTCCGAACTTTGATAATCAATAAAAATATTAATGTACTTAGTTGAATCAATCATTTTTTATACCTCCTTAACTCTAAGTACATTAATTATAAAAGTTATGAGAAGTAAAAAATAGAAATTCATTGATTATATGAATATATTTTATATAAACTTCTCATAACTTTTTTCTTTGCATAAGACTGGTTATGAGAATCTTTGCATAACCAATCAACTTCTATAGTGCTACCGGGTTTATGAGTAAGATGATTGGTTACATTTGATAACTGAACATAGTTAGAGTATCCTTTACAGAATTTTGTGTAACCACAAGGAATAGTTCCTCTAGAAATACATTGATTACGATATTCATTCCAAAGAAGCTTAAGATTGACTCCTGTTTTCTTAAGTTCTGAATGAATATAATCGTAATCGACTTCTTCAAAAACAGAAGTCTTAGGAACAGGTGGGAATAACATTTCATAGATTTTATCTTCATCAAAATCTTTTACATTATTCCAAGAAATAGAATGAACATCAGCAGCTTTATAAATAGCTGAGATGGTATGTCTTGATACATGCATTAAGCTCTCAATTTTACGCATTGAAATACCTGCTGCACGTAATTCAAGAATAGGTTTGACAGAAACTTTTTTAGGCATAATAAAAGCCCTCCTTTCGCTATAATGATGAGAGGCTGTCACTCTCAATATCATGATAACAAAAGTGGGGCTGATCATGTGCATTAATGGTGCTTTACATGTGAATTGAATATTATAAAGTGGTGCTTAAACTGTGTATCGGTGGTGCATAACGCGTGAAATAATCAAGAAATTGAAGTTTGTTTTACAACTTCTGGCTTATACAAATGCTCTTGATACTTTTGAAAGAGAGACAATTATTGATTATTTAAAGCAAACACATATGATTTGGCGAGAATTGGCAGTGGATTATCTTAAGAAAAATAATATGAAGAAAGCCTATTTTGCATATGTCGTTTCGAAACATGCAGTGGATTGTCAAAATGAATATAGACCTATTTTACATACACTGATCCTTTATTTAAAGGACTCAACAATCTATTGTCATGAAAATGTATTGAAGGCATTATGTAAATTAGGAAATATTCAATCAATTGAAAATGCTTTATCTATATTTAATAGTGAACAATGGTTTCATCATAGAAAATTAATTGCTGATAATTTAATTCATTTTCAAGGTGATAAAAATGAATTGATGAAAGTTTTATGGAATCATATCAATGATTGGAATGATAATATGATGTCAGCAATAGTTGAATTTATATCTCGTTGTCATGGGGCTTATGAAGTTGAATTCTTACAATATCTTCAGACATCTACAACACCTTTAGAAGTGAGATTAGCCATTATACGTTACTTTCATACCTGTACTTATGAACCAGTAAGGAATGTACTCTATTCATTTTTAGATAAGGATATGAAGGAAGATGAAAAGTTGACTATTGTAGCGGCTTTTGCCTTAGATCGTTATCCTGGTGAAAAGACAGTAACACTCTTAAAAAATGCTTTACATCATCATAATTGGTATGTTCGTTATAATGCAGCAAGCTCACTCAAAAATTTAAATGTTCCTTATGAGGAATTAGAAGATATTTTAAACGGTCAAGATAATTATGCCAGGGATATCTTAACATATATTTATTCTAGACAGGAGGATATATGAAAACATTTGAATTATTTTTAAATACTATCAATACTTTCTTTATTATATATTTATTAATATATTCAACTTATTTGTTTATTTCTGTATTGGTAGGAGCTATACAGCTTTATAAAAAAGAACAGATGGTATTCATAAAAAACGAGTTACAACATGACTATTATGTACCAGTATCTATTCTAGTACCGGCATATAATGAGGAAGTGACAATTGTTGATAGTATTAACTCTTTAGTTGATTTAGATTATCGTCTATATGAAATTATTATTATTGATGATGGTTCAAAAGATCGTACTATTGAAAATCTTATTCAAGCTTTTCAGTTTGTAAAAATTGATCGGCCAATTCGCATGTCTTTACCTTGTGCACCGTTGAGATGTGTCTATGAGGCAAAAGTAAAGGGTGTATCTATTACACTTATAAGTAAAGAAAATGGAGGAAAAGGTGATTCTTTGAATATGGGAATCAATGTTTCTAAATTTCCTTATTTTATATGTGTAGATGCAGATTCTATGTTACAGAAGGATTCTTTAGAAAAAATTGTTCAACCTGTTATGAAAGAAGAGGATATTGTAGCTGTAGGTGGATTAATAAAAATTGCACAGGGAGTTAAGATTGAAAAAGGTATTGTTAAAAGTTATCATTTACCATCTAATCCAATTGTATGTATGCAGATTGTTGAATATGATCGTTCTTTTTTATCATCAAGAATATTTACGGATTTATTCAATGGAAACCTCATTATTTCTGGCGCATTTGGCTTGTTTAAAAAAGATATTGTTATAGCTTGTGGCGGATATGATTCTCATACTTTGGGAGAAGATATGGAATTAGTTGTAAAATTACATGTATTTTGCAGAAATAATATGATAAAATATAAAATAAGATATGAACCCAATGCTATCTGTTGGTCACAAGCTCCTGAATCATTAAAAGATTTAGCAAACCAGCGTCGAAGATGGCATCTAGGGTTGTTTCAGTCTATGTTAAAACATTATAAAATATTTTGCAATTTTAGATTTGGTTTTGTAAGCATTGTATCATATATGTATTATTTATTTTATGAGCTTTTATCACCATTTATAGAAGTAGCAGGTATCATAACAATTGTATTATCATGTATGTTTGGATTTATCAATATTCCATTTATGATAGTTTTTTTTCTGTGTTATTCTATATATGGAATGATTTTAACTATGACTGCTTTTTTTCAGAGAATTTATACAATTCATTTTAGAATTTCTATTATAGATATCATAAAAGCAATATTAAGTTGTTTTTTTGAATTTGTTTTCTTTAGATATGTATTATCCTTTGTACGTTTGACTGCATTTTTTAGCTATCATCAGAAAAAGCATGATTGGGGAACAATACAAAGATTTCGACATCATTCATGATAGTGGAAAAAGAAAGATAGTCAAAATAGATAACAACACATAAAAACGGATAATCTTAATAACTATTAATAGGAAAAAGGGAGGAAAGGTTTATGCGAAAAAAATATAGAAAGATTATATCTACTGTTTTAACGTTGATTTTGATGATTTCTATTGTTGATGTTTCGGTTATGGCAACTAGTGAAAATGACATGAATTCAAATCAAAAGGTAGAAGAGGTACTATCTTCACAAGAAGAATCAAATTTAAATAATTATTTAAATGATATTGAAATTTTTAAAGATGGAGAACAATTAGAAGGCAAACCTGAATTGAATCATGGAAGTGTTTATACGTTGAAACTAAAGTTTTCGGAGGAGGAAACAAAACAGATTGCATTAGGTGGGTCTGTGATTTATGAGGTTCCAGACGCTTTTCAATTAAAAGACCAATCATCTCAAATGGAAATTAGAGCAAATATCAATAATGAAGATGTTGTTATTGTTTATAATCTTCAAATGCAGTCTCAGACGAACCAAGTTATAATGACGCCCTTACCAAATCAAGAAGATGAATTAGAAAAATTATCATATGCAGCTAATGCACAATTCAATTTTGATTGTGATGTTGTTTGGATTGGAAATGAAGGGGATAATTCAATAAATTTTGGAAATGATCATATTATTGATATTATTGGTACAACTGATCATGACATTAATATTCAAAAATCTGCTCAATATGATAAAGAAAAAGGTATTATTAATTATAAAATTAATATGACATCATATGGGAATAATATGAATATTAAGGTTGATGATGTGTTCACAGGAACAGCTGTTATTTTTAATAAAGATGTTCAATTGAATTCATCAATAGGAACTGATTTAAGTAATATACTTCCAACTTATAATGACACAGGATTCAGTTTAACTATTCCTGAAATGAAAGATCAAGAAGTCATTGAGATTCAGTATAGTGCTAAAGTCAATTATGAGAATATCAAAGATGGATATATAGATATAGATGATACTCAAAACAGTGTTAAAGTCACTTCTGATGAAAATGAAGAGAAAAACAGTTCAGCTGGTATTAATCATGAGTCTGCATATACATATGCAAAAAAAGGTACAGAATTTAAAGGGGAAGATTTAAAACCAACAGACGATAACCAATATTATATTATAGAATGGACAATTGATGTTAATCCAGATTTTAAGAATATTGGAGATATAGAGGTTAAAGATATTTTATTAAACACTGATATTCAAAAGTATGATCAAAATAGTTTTGTTATTACGAGATATACTTCAGATAATCAATCTTATCAAGTCAATCAAGATGTCCAATTTGATGATCAGGATACTTCATGGAATATTGTTTTGCCATCTGTTTATGAAGGTAATCCTGTCAAATATACAATTCAATATAAGACACTTATTGATAAAACAGTTATTGATAATTCATATATAGATACGGTAGTTCAAAACAAATTGGATACAAATGGAGATAAAGATGATGGAACGATAAGTGTAACTTTACCAGCTCAAAAAGAGTTTACAGTTAGTAAAAAGTATGAAAATGCGCAATTAGAAAACCATACTGTAGATTGGGTCATTGAAACAACAATTCCAAAAGAAGGCTATCAAACTTTGACTGTAACAGACAATTTGCCTCAGATATGGAAAGATAATGTTCATTATATACCAGCTGTTAAAGAAACGGATATTATAGTATTATTAGAAGATAAAACTTTATTACAAAATCAGGATTATAGAATACAATGGAATGGTGATAAATCACAATTTATTTTGATTTTTGATCAAGGTATATCTGCAGGTGAAAATGAACGTGTTTTAACAATACGATATACCACTGATTATGGAAACTGGCCTGATGGACAAATGCAAATAAATACAGCCATTGTTAAGGCTAACGGGAAAGAAAATAGTGCCAGTGCGGAGTTTACACCAATAAATAAAAGTATTGAAAAGAATATACAAGATTCTCAAACATTGAGTCCAAGTAAACAATATGTCTATTATCAAGTAGGTATTTCAGGAATAACTGATAATGACTTGGATGAGAATGGATATGTCACAGTGACTGATACTTTTAATGGAGATATATTAAAATACGATCCTAATATATGGGATACAAATTATTTAAATGTCTATTATACAAACAATCCAGGATTTTGGGGTGGTCAAAGTTCTGGTGAGCATAGATATCAAGTGACAGATCATGGTGATGGGACAATATCATTTAAATTTAAACCATTTCAAGATCAAGGAAAATATTATGCGCGATATTATTTCTCGTATCGATTAAGTATCAAAGATGATGCGGCATTAAATCAATTGATAGAGGAAGCTGCGAAACAGGGAACAACACAATTGATAAGTGATTTATTGAAAAATACTGCCTCGTTTGCTGGAATGGAATCTAGTTGTACTGTTCCTTTTCAAAGCAATCAACTCAATAAAACGTTAATAACAGGAGCTTCTTCTCAAAATCAATATACAGCAACATGGAAAATCATAGTGAATGAGAGAGCTTTGCGATTAAATAACGGTCATTCCATGACAATTACTGATACTTTTACAGCTGAAGATGATCATAATAATTTAGGTATGAATTATGTTTATGGAAGTATGAAAGTTAAATATAATGGTATTGAACAAAATATTGAAGATATTGATTATTCCATTACTGACAATGGAAATTTAGAATGGGTTATACCAGATGAAACAAAAGTTGAAATTGAGTATCAGACACGTCTATCTACGACAGTTGAACTTGAAGATGGTCAAAGCTATTCTTATTCTAATCATGCTTCGTTATCAGGAAATATAGGTGATTCTACATCATCTGGATCTATTGTTTTTGATATATCCGGAACTGGAAGCGCTTCATCTGTATCATTTGAAATTGTTAAACAAGATGTTGAGGATTTGACAAAAGGGTTAAAAGGAGCAGTTTTTGAGATATATACAATGAATCAAGATGGAAAGCTTGTGCCTATACAAACAGTTGATGGAGATCCTGTGATTCCAACATACACGACTGATGATAATGGAATTGCAACAGTGACTTCTAATCAGGAACAAAATGGATGGTCTTTATGGACACATCGTGTATATTATATTGTAGAAAAAGTTGCACCAGAAGGTTATGATTTAACTTATCCATATGATAAAGAGAATTTACAACCTATTGCAAAAATTTGGATTAATGAATTTGGTAATTATGAAATCTCAGGAAGTGGAGAAGTTGGAAAACCTGATGATGCTTTAGAGGTTAATACTGGAGGACAAGTATTTATAGTCAATGGTCAAGTTGTTGTTCCAGTTAAAAAAGTGGTAAATGGTGGTACATGGGGAAATACTGATCAATATATTATAAAGATTGAAACAGACAATCCAAATGCACCATTACCAAAAGATACAGAGATAGTTTTAACTCAAGATAGACAAGAAGATCAGTTTATTTTAAGTGGTTTTACACAACCAAATCAGACATATGAATATATAATAACTGAACAAAAAGGGAATAAAGACAATGTAAAATATTCTGAAGCTCTATATCGTTTAACGGTAAAAACACAGATAGTAAATGAAAAGTTAAGTGTTGAGACATCTTTATTTAAAATAAAAGATGATAATGGAACAGGAGTAGACTATCGTGTAGATGATGCAACATTTATTAACTCTATAATTAATAATGGAACAGGTAGTTTAACAATTTCAAAAACAGTTGAAGGAATAGTAACTAACCAATCATTTGACTTTGAAATACAATTAAGTTCACCTCTAACTGGAAAATATGGTGATTTAGAATTTAATAATGGAAAAGCATATGCATCATTAAAAGATGGTGAAATCATAACTATTAGTGGTTTACCAGCAGGCATTCAATATAATGTCATTGAACTAGATGCAAATAGTGGGAATTATTTAACATCTTCTGAAAATGCTGAGGGAATTATAACAGCAGATGTAACCAAAGCATGCCAATTCAAAAATACCTATTATAAAATAAATATTCCTATCTCAAAGCAGTGGCTTGACGATAATGACAATGATGGCAAGAGACCAGAGAGCATAACGGTCAAACTGCTAAAGGATGGCAAGGAAACAGGCCAGACACTCGTGCTGAATGAAGGCAATCAGTGGCAGGGACAGTTTACAGACCTTGCGAAATATGAAGATGGAAAGAAGATTGACTACACGATTGCAGAAGCGAAAGTAGAAGGCTACACAAGCCAGATTACAGGAAGCATGGAAGAAGGATTCGTGATAGCGAACAGTCATGAAAAGGAACAGGTCAGCATCTCTGGAACAAAGACATGGAATGACAATGACAACAGTGATGGAAAGAGACCAGAAAGCATAACGGTCAATCTCTATGCCAATGGAAGACTCATCGAGAGCAGAGAAGTGAGTGCAAAGGATGGATGGAAATGGACATTCAGAGATCTCGACAGATACCAGGATGGCCAGGACATCACATATACAATCACAGAAAATGCAGTAGAGGGATATCAGAGCATCATAGATGGATATGATATAGAGAACATCTATACACCAGAACATATATCGATTACAGTCATGAAGCAGTGGCTTGACGATAATGACAATGATGGCATGAGACCAGAGAGCATAACAGTCAGACTGCTGAGGGATGGCAAGGAAACAGGCCAGACACTCGTGCTGAATGAAGGCAATCAGTGGCAGGGACAGTTTACAGACCTTGCGAAATATGAAGATGGAAAGAAGATTGACTACACGATTGCAGAAGCGAAAGTAGAAGGCTACACAAGCCAGATTACAGGAAGCATGGAAGAAGGATTCGTGATAGCGAAC
>NZ_CAXSKY010000017.1:0-39007 GCF_964238065.1 Clostridium sp. AUH-JLR23 | reverse complement strand
AGATTGACTACACGATTGCAGAAGCGAAAGTAGAAGGCTACACAAGCCAGATTACAGGAAGCATGGAAGAAGGATTCGTTATCACAAATGTTAAAGAAAATATTATTGTTAATAAAAGTGATTCGTTTAATAATATTACTGGTGAAATTAACATTGATAAAAAAGATTCTTTTGATAGTATTAAAACAGATGATGAGTCTTATTTGACTATATCGACTTTCTTGTTTATGACTTCTTTATTAGGCATAATTATATTAGGTGCTTATGAAATTTATTTAAAGAAGGTAAATAAGTGATTTTATGATATAGGTTGATATGAAATAAATAAAGAAGAGATAAAGTGATATTTAAATTACCATACCTTTTATCTCTTCTTTTTCATGTTTATAATGATAGATGAAATTATGTTAGTTATTTGTTATAGATTTTATATATTAATGATTTATAATACAGAATTGTTTTGAGTTTGATGGAAATGATTGTATGTGAGAATTTAAAATATGAGATGACAATAATATATGACCATTTGTATATGAAAATTGGAGAAGGAATTAAGTTGAATCTTAGTTCCTCTCCAATTTTATTATAGAGATTATCTATTCTGATATTGAGTTTTTTTATTGATTATAAGTTAACTCAAGCACTTTGAAATTTTTATTTCGTATATTCAAATGAAAACATTATAATTAAGAATTTTCATCTGGTTTACTTTCTTTGGTTTCCATATCAAATTCGACATAATTTGGATCAATTTGCAGATGAGGAATTGGAACAATTGTATGCAATGGAGCATCGATATTTATATCTTTATTAATGATTATTTCATCAGGATTTTCATTTTCTTTTGTATAATCAAATTGATCATTTCTGATTTTCTTTTGTTTTTCAAATTCAACTTCTTGAAAGTATTCTGTTATCAGTTGGTCAAACATTATTTTAGCATCATCTTTAGCTTTTAATGGTTTACCAATCAATTCTTCCATATCTAGTCCTTTAAATTGACTACCTATTAACATTTTTCATCATCCTCTCATTACTTATACTTAAATATATTATAAACAATCAATGGATAGTAATCAAATATATTGAATAATTAATAATCATAAAAATAATTCAATAACTAAATTTTATTAAAAGACATTATAAATTATATTGGTATATAAATGATTTTAGTTTTGACTTTTATTTGTCTATCATTAGACAAAACATATGCTTTTTAAACATGATAACCACACATTCCTTTCCGCCTGCGGCTGTCAGGCACACATCGTCATGAATAAGTCTTGCTTGTGCAGACTTTTTATTTTATATTCTTACTGAAGGAGTCTTACACTACAAAGCACGGTGAGGTGAGTTGTAGATTTCTGCAGCTCGTTCAGTTTAAAAAACTCTCTTTGCATATATGTCTGTTAAGACAGTTATTGAATAAACGACCAACTGCACCAATTTTACGTACTGAAACGTTCTTTTTGACTTCCTTTGAGATTGTTGTACACTCCTTATCCAATTTTTTTGACAATTGCCTTGAAAGAATCGTTATTTTTTAGACCATTTTCAATTGTGATTCTATCAAGAGCAGTTAAATGTTTCTGATTAGCCATGATGAGCACCTCCAGTAGAAGGAATACCCACTATTATTATAAAAGTTTGCAGAATTAAATTCTATCATTGGATTTGTAAAATTAAATTCCATATAAATTGATTTAGGGATGGAATTTAGTTTTTCAATTTACGATGAATAAAAAGAAATCTTGAAAATCCTTGATGTTCTTGAAAAATACACACTGATATGATACTATGGTAACGATTAAGAAAAGAGGGATTTCATGTCAAAATCAAATAGTATTATAAAGAAAGTTATTGATTGGAAAGTCATTTTAGGAATACAGGTTATTGCATCTTTGGCTTTAATCGGTATTATATTTAAGTTAGGTGCATTACCTATGCAATATGCTTTAATTATTATTGCAGTTGTCGTTTTATTATGTGTAGGAACATTTTTCTTGATGAAACCATCAAAGAAAAAAGGAACTGGTAAAGTCAGAAATATTATTGGTAAATTAGTCAGTATATTACTTAGTGTTGCTTTATTATTTGGAACATTGTCAATTGCTCAAGGGACATCAGTTCTTGATGCTATTACAGGAGCAAATGTTCAGACACAGCGTTATTCTGTTGTTGTTTTAAAAGATAGTTCTTATAAGACACTATCAGATTTAAAAGGAGAAACAATTGAAACTGTATCTTCTGTAGATGAAGAAAATGCTAAAAAAGCGATTGAAGCTATGCAAAAAGAAGAATCATCTCTTGAAACAAAAGATGTTGATAGTTATTCAAAAGCAGCTAATGATTTATATGATAGTGAAACAAAAGCTATTTTGGTTAATGAATCATATTATGCAATTATTGAAGCAGATCATGAAGATTTCCAAAATGATGTTCGTGAAATATGGTCATTCGATATTGAAGAAGAAATTAAAGATATTTCTAAAAATGTTAATGTTACAAAAGAACCATTTATTGTATACATAAGTGGTATTGATACATCAGGACCAGTATCTACAGTTTCTAGATCTGATGTTAACATGTTAGTTACTGTTAATCCAAAAACAAGACAAATCTTATTAACAAGTATTCCAAGAGATTACTATGTAACACTTGCTAATAGGGGACAAAAAGATAAATTAACTCACTCTGGTTTGGCAGGTATTGATAACACTGTGAAAACAATGGAAAATTTCTTAGGTTTAGATATCAACTATTATGCAAGAGTTAACTTTACTTCATTGATTCAAATGGTTGATGCTTTAGGTGGTATTACAATTAATAACGATGTTGCTTTCACTGGATATAATGGAACATATTTTGCAAAAGGAAATATTTCTATTAACGGTGATGAAGCATTAGAATATTCTAGAGAAAGACATGCATTTGGAGCAGGGGATAATGAACGTGTATTCCATCAACAAATTGTTATTATGGGTATGTTGAATAAGATGATGTCACCAGCAGTCATTACAAACTATTCAAGTGTCTTGAATGCGATTGAAGGATGCTTTGAAACAAATATGTCATCTCGTGAAATTACAAGTTTAATACAAATGCAAATTAATGATATGGCATCATGGAACATGGTACAAAAACAATTCTCAGGTCATGGCGTTATGCAGACAGGAGGAGCTTATATGCCAAGCTCAAGACTTTACTACATGATTCCTGATGATGAAAGTGTATCTGAAAATGTTGCTGCAATTAAGAGCGTATTAAACGGAGAAACAGTTGAATAAAAGAAAAGTGGAAGGGAACTTCCACTTTTATATATAAAGGGGTATGCTATGTTAGATAAAATTTTAGGTGATCGAAAATATTTTAAGTTATTATTTATTTTCTATGTTTTTATTAATACTTTAGCATTGGGTTATTTTGGTATTGATTTTAATCCATTATCAATTGTTGTATTGATTTATGGTGGTTTGATTTTTATATACAGTATCATAAAAAATGAATTCTTTTATACGAAGAATCATTTATTATTAATTGGTTTATATGGTATTTTGCTTTTTATAGCCACTTATTTAAATAAAGATTATTCAACCAAGAATTCTTTATTAATAGCCATTATGCAATTACTAATCTTTACATTGATTTTTGCTCAACCAAAATCTATGACTCTTAAAAAATTAAAACAAGAATTACATACAATCATTCCTTTCACTTGTTTTTTAGTAGGAAGTGCTTCTCTTATTTCTCTGTTTATGTATTTTTTAAATATTTCAGGAAGTCAAAATGGTTGGTATATTGGACTTGTTGGAGATCGTTTGTTTGGTGTTTATTTTAACTGTAATCCAGCATCCTTTTTAGCGATTATTGTGGTTTTAATGTCTATGATTGCTATTAGAAATCATTACGAAGGAAGTTTTCTTTATATTATTAATATTGGCATTCAGTTATCTTATATTATATTAACACAATGTCGAGCAGCTATCATTATTTTAGCAGTGATTTTAACATCAGTTGCTTATTATCGTTTCTTTAGAGCAAAAGAATTATCAACAGTAAAAAGAGTATGTTTAAATGTTGGTATGTGTTTATGCATGTTACTAGGAACTAAGGTTGTTCAAGAAGCAGCTTTTATCATTCCTCAAATTCAAGGAGCAAGAGAAGAATCTAACAACCGTTTTCAATTAGAAAAAATCAAAGAAATCGTTTCTTTAACAATGACAGGAGAATTACAGAATATTCCTAAAATTATTGACTTGGCAGATGAAGTCAGCAGTGGCAGAATTACTTTAGCTAAAGATTCATTAAAAATTTGGCAACAAAGTCCTATTCAGGGAATAGGGGCAGGTAACTTTAGAAATATGTTAGTTGATGTGACACAAAGTGATGATTGGGGACAACAGATTCTTCATAGTCATAATGTTTTCATGGAATCACTCATTACTGCTGGTATTTTTGGTTTTATTTTATTTATTTTATTTTTTATTAAAACACTATTCACTGCAAGAGATATTTTATTAAAATATCGAAATAAAAAATCTTATTTTATAGTCTTATTATTTATTATGATCTTTGTGAGTGAATTTATAGGTGGATTATTTGATTTGGGAGTTTTCTATGTATATTCATTATCAGCAACGCTAGCCTGGTTATTTTTAGGCTATATTTACTGGTTAAATGATCAAAGCGATATGTCATTAGTAGATGACAATGAAATTGCTATTTTTAATCGTTATGAATTATTATCTATTGTTTATCATAAAGAACAATTAGAAAGCTTAAAACCAGAGTTTGAAATATTAGATAGTCATTATCAAGATGATGATTACATTATGAAAGTTCAGTATTATCTAGGACAATCTTCATTTACATATGATATTTATTATACACTTTATGATCAAAAGGATAATATTGATAAAAAGTTAGCTAGAGAATTTTATGCTTTAATTGAAGATGAAATTAAAAATATTTACAATCAATCACAAATTAAATAAATTCATTGTGTTTTAAAGGAGCTTATTCAATTCAGTAAGCTCTTTTTTGTTTTATAAAGCCCTATTTTGTTGACAAAACTATGCAGGGGGTATCATATTAAGTGAGGAGGAAAATAAAAATGAAATCTATTAAGAAAAAGGTTTTTGGTTTAGTAGCTTCTATAGCTATGGTATTATCGTTGTTTGTATTGCCAGTAAGTGTTAATGCAACAAATGAAAATGTTGCTAAAATAGGTGATACAGAATATGCAACACTAGCAGATGCATTAAATAATGCTAATGATAATGATGTTATCACATTGATAAATGATACATCTGAAGGGGTTTTATAATTGATGAGACACAAAAGATTACTTTAGATTTAAATGGAAGAAAACTAAGTCTCTCAGCAGAAAGTATTGAAATTGGGGATAGTGCATCTTTGACTTTGATTGATAGTCAGGGAAGTGGAAGCATTGATGGAGATTGGCCTATTTTTGTTCGTAACGATGCTACATTTACAATGAATAGTGGAACTATTAATGCAAAATGGTATGGTGTAACTGGAAATGGTAGTAGCAATTTACAAGGAGCTGAAGGGACTACAATTAATATTAATGGTGGAGTAATTAATCAAAATGATCCTACTGATCCCCATACTGCTGCAATTTATCACCCACAAAAAGGAACTATTAATATCAGTGGTGGAAGAATAACAGGTTCTGTAGGAATTCAGCTATGTTCAGGTGGTCTAACAACTGTTAACATTAATGGAGGTATAGTCACAGGAACAGGAAAAGATTTATATTTAGAAAAGCCAGAAGCTGATGGATGTATTGGTGATGGTGCAGCTATTTCTGCATTAGATAGAAATTATCCTGGTGGAGCACCTTATGTTACTATTAATGGCGGAACTTTTATCTCTGAACAATCTCAAAGTATTTTGGCTTATAGTATTAGTAAAGATAATGGAAAATATGTTAGAACTGAATGGGCTAATGCAAAAGAACATGTTTCAATCGCAGGTGGTACTTTTAGTTCTGATGTAACAACATATGTAGCAGAAGGATATAAGACATATCTTGTAGACAATAACTACAAAGTTGTCCCAGAAACAACAGGTATAGAATTGTCTGATGAAAGTATAAATATAGCTAAAGGAAATGCTGTGACTTTAACTGCGACTTTAAAACCAGAAGGTGCCATTGATGAAATTACATGGTCTTCATCTGATAATACAGTTGCAACAGTTGATGCAACTGGGAAAGTAACAGCAGTTGCTCCAGGTAAAGCGACAATAACTGTACAAGCAGGAAATCAAACTGCAACATGTGAAGTTACAGTTTATGAAGTAGAATCAGATGTTGAAGCACCAATCATTGATACTTCTAAACCAGTTGATGAAGTTACAGTAGGAATCAATGATGAAGAATCTCAAAAAAATATATCTGATACATTGACATCAATTGTAGATGATATTGCTAATGGAAAAGAAGTGACATCAGTAAATCAAGAGACTAAAGAAAATATTAAACAGGCTATTGATGATGGTAAAGTTGTTTCTACTGAAGTTCAAGTTAAGCCGGTTGAAACATCACAAGTGGATGTACAGGATAAGAAGGTAATTGAAGATTATATTGATGAAAAAACTAATATTGCACAATACATAGATATTAGTGTGGTTATTAAAGCTGATAATGAGGTTATTGGAGAAGTTAATGAATTAAATAAAGAAGTTACATTTACTGTTGCTATTCCTGAAGATTTAATGAAAGAAGGAAGAACATTCTATGTCATTAGAGTGCATGATGGAAAAGCAGAGAAATTAGATACAGTTGAAAATGAAGATGGTACATTGACATTCAAGACTGATAAATTCTCAACATATGCATTGGCATATGAAGATGCACAGGAATCTATAACAACGCCAATAACACCAGTTCAACCAGCGCAGCCTGGTCAGTCACAGGATGATATAAAAGGAGAAACTGTTGTTACTCCTGATAATAATCAACAAGTAACAAATACGCAGAATACTCAAGAAACTGCCAAAGAGCCAAAAACTGGAGACACTTCAAATATTGCACTTTATGGAGCAATGGCATTAATCAGTTTAGGACTTGTTGGAGCAATTGTACTAAAAAAGAAAGTTTCTGAAAAATAAATGAACAGAATGAATAGAAGTATCGTTTTTAGCGAATATCGTGAAAAGACGATACTTTTTTGTTTGATAAGGTCGCATTTTGTTGACAGAACTATACGGGGAGGGATATCATATTTGATGAGGAGGGAAAGGAAATGCAAATTATGAAAAGAAAAATGTTTGGAGTGATTGCATCTATAGCAATGATACTATCGTTATTTGTATTGCCTACAAATGTTAACGCAGAAAGTAGTGCAAAAAATATTTATAAGGAAGAAGAATTTATTAATGCTTTAAATGATTCCAATATAAATAATATTGTTTTGCAAGAAAATATTACTCTTCATGTAGAAGTGGATATTACACATGACATCATTTTGGATTTTAATGGAAAGACCATTACGTATGATGGTATAATCACTGAAACTAAAGATGGGGATGCAGGTATAATAGATATTTCTCAAGATGCAACAGTTATAATTAGAGGCAATGGAATGATAACTTATAATGATGCAAATGATGGTGGATATATGAATTCAGATAGTACAGGTTATTGTCTAAGAATTCAAGATAATGCTAAACTAATAATCGAAAACGGAACATTACATGCTGGATTAACTTGTGTTCAGGCTGGAGATGATTCAAATGTTACCATTATTGATGGCTTGTTTCGTGCAGATTATTCTTGGAATAATACATATTGGTTATTAAATCTAATTGATGATTCATCTGCAATCATTGAGGTATATGGTGGAACATTTGAACATTTTGATCCATCAATGAGCAAAACTGAGAATCCAGTAGCAAATTTTTTAGGGAAAGAAGCTACTTGTACTCAAAATGGTACTAGCTATGTTGTTACACATAATCATGATAGAAATATTGTAATACCCGCAGAAGAATCAACTTGCATTAAAGATGGACTTACAGAAGGGAAAAAATGTTCGATTTGTGGATTAATCACTGTCAAACAAGAAATCATTTCAGCTACTGGTCACAATTTTGTAAATGGAAAATGTACTGTTTGTGGAACTAGAGATCCAAAATATGTAGAAGCACCAAATGTAGATCCAACTCAGCCAATTGATAAGATAACGGTAGGTGTTAATGATGAAGAATCGAAAAATAATGTATTAGATCAAGTCAACATAATAATTGATGCTGTTTTGAATGAGGATACAGCAGAAGTTAAAGATGAATTATCTACAGGTACTATTGAAAATTTCAAAAAAGTTTTTACGGAAGATAGTCATGCGATTGTAACTTCTTCTATCAACGTAAAACAAACAGAAGTTCAAAGTGTGAATAAAGACGATTTGTCTTTAATCGAAGAATTATTAAATAATATAGTTGCTGAAAATAAAACTAATACAATTATTCAATACTTTGATATCAATGTTATACTGTCAGCTACTACAACAAATGGTAACACAATTACGCTTGGAAATATTACGCAATTAGATAAACCAATAACATTCACAGTAGCTATTCCAGAAGATTTAATGAAAGAAGGAAGAACATTCTATGTCATTAGAGTCCATGATGGAAAAGCAGAGAAATTAGATACAGTTGAAAATGAAGATGGAACATTGACATTCAAGACTGATAAATTCTCAACATATGCATTGGCATATGAAGATGTACAAGAACCTACAACAAAACCAATTCAACCTGGACAGTCACAGGATGATGTAAAAGGTGAAACTGTTGTTACTCCTGATAATAATCAACAAGTAACAAATACGCAGAATACTCAAGAAACTGCCAAAGAACCAAAAACTGGAGACACTTCAAATATTGCACTTTATGGAGCAATGGCATTAATCAGTTTAGGACTTGTTGGAGCAATTGTACTAAAAAAGAAAGTTTCTGAAAAATAAATAAAAAGATGAAAACTATCGTGGTAACTTATCGTTATCAACGATAGTTTTTTAATGAATTATTTATTCAAAAACTGGGTAATTGATGACATGTTTGCATAAAAAAGATTATGATGTCAATTTGATAATTTTAACAGAGAAATTTTTATAGTTATTTTCCTAAAAATAAAAAAATTCATTATAGTACATTATTTGAAGAATCATATTATTGTTTATATATGAAAAATGAATTATACTAAATATGAAAAAGAAAACATATTGCGATTTCTTTTTCGACAACTCAAAAATGAAGGACTTGAATCTTCTGTATGGAAAGAATCAGGTTTCTTCATTTTTGTTTATGAAGATATATGAATAATATCTTTTTTTAAGAAGAATGTTGAAATATGATTGTTATAAGTGAGATAAATTGATATAATTGATTTCAAGAGATAAATTAAGGAGTTGAATACAATGAATAATGTAACGCTTGTCGTTATGGCAGCAGGAATAGGAAGTCGATTTGGTGGAGGAATCAAGCAATTAGAACCAGTAGGACCTAGTGGTGAAATCATTATGGATTATTCTATTTATGATGCTTTAGAAGCTGGTTTTAATAAGGTTGTCTTTGTTATTAGAAAAGATTTGGAAAAAGACTTTGATGAAATCATAGGACAGAGAATGAAAAAGAAAGTTCATGTTGAATATGCTTTCCAGGAAGTTGATAACATTCCTGAAGAATATAAGGATAAGTTTGCAGGACGTACAAAACCTTGGGGTACAGGGCAGGCTATTCTGGCATGTCAAGGATTAGTCAATGAACCATTTTTAGTAATCAATGCAGATGACTATTATGGGAAGGAAGCTTATAAAGAAGCATATCAATATCTAACACAAGAACATCCAAAGAATCCAATGCCAGTATGCATGGTAGGTTTTATTTTAAAGAATACACTCAGTGATAATGGGGGAGTGACAAGAGGAATCTGCCAGATTGCAAATGATAAGCTGATAGATATTGTGGAAACACATAATATAGAAAAAATTGATGGAAAAGCTGTTGTAGAAGGAAAAGAGATAGATCTCAATTCAGCAGTATCTATGAATATGTGGGGATTATATCCAGAGTTCATAGAAATGCTAGAACAGGGATTCAATGACTTCTTAAAAGAAACACCATCAGATAACTTAAAAGCAGAATATCTGTTACCAACAATCATAGGAGATATGTTACATAACAATAAAGCAGAAGTCACAGCCTTAAAGTCACATGATGAATGGTTTGGAGTGACATATAAAGAAGATAAAGATTATGTAAAAGAAAATATCCAGTTATTAGTAGAAAAGGGAGTATATCCTCAAAAGCTATAATTATCTTTAAAAGAACTATCAAGCATAGTTCTTTTTCATGTTTAATAATAAGGTCATTTTTCTATGATTTAGCATCACTGTTTATTCAAGAAATCTTATAGTAAAAATAGAAAAATATAATGATAAAAACATATTATAAATTGTAATAAAAAATTATAAAAAGAACACTTTTTTTACAAAAATCGCATTTTAATGTAAAAAAATTGTTAAAAAAGAAAATTTTGTGTTATAAATTATGAATATTTTTTTGGGAAAATGGAATTTAATTGACAAAATCATACGTGAGAGGGTACTATATTTATAGTAGAATACAAACCATAACAAAGAAATGGTTCTGGTGCTTTGTTAGTTTCTATTCTACTGAATATTATGGGAGGATATACAATGAAAAAGACAAGAAAAATTTTAGCATTAGGATTGTCATTTGTCATGATGCTTGGACTTTGTCTAACTGCTGGAACTGTTAATGCAGCGGATACTACTAAAAGAGTTGAAACTGCAGAAGCATTTATAGAAGCAGCAAATGATCCAAACATTGATGTTATTGAAATTGCTGGTAGTATTTCAATAAATACGACAATTGAAGGTGATGATGGTTTTGGACAAATTACCAATAAAACAATTAAAGATGTTAGAACTACTAAGAGTAATGATTGGCATGATAACTTATTGAATATAGTTAGTGGAGGAAAAGTTACATTCAATGGTGTTAACTTTGTTGCTAACGAAAATACAAAAAATTTATTATCTATTAATGGTGATGCTAATGTCACATTGACAGGAATTACTTATGATCATACGCAAGCATATGGTGGAGCACCTATTGTTGTAAAAGACAATGCTTCTATTTTGCTTCAAGAAGGACAAGTCCTAAATTTAGGTAAAAATTCTTGGTATGGTATTAATGTGGATGGACAAGCAGCTGCTAATTTTGATAGTGCAAACATTCAGTGTAATACAAGTGATGAAAATAATACACAATCAGTTGTATGTTTAGATAGCTCAGCTGTAGAGGTATCAGGATTGCCATATTCCCAGGTTGTAACTGCAAAAGACGGTGGAAGTAATAATCAACAGATTGCTTTTGTAAAAGCAGAAGATTTAGCTGATTTTATTATGGCAAAAACTGCTGAAAGTGCCAATGTTGAACGTGTGAATGTAACTGAAGAAATTCCATTATATAAAACTTTGACATTAAGTGAAGAAATGATAATTAATTTTGCTCCAAACAGTTCAGCGGCTTTTGTGGCTAAAGATTTTACAACTAAAGATAATGTTGTTACAGTTACTGGAAAAGATGTTGTATTAAATAATGTGAAAATTGTAACTAATGAAACAACAAAGAGTGGTTTACACATTTATGGTGGAACTGTTGTCGCTGATGAATTAACTGTTGATAACAGAAATACTGCTGGTGGAGCTGCTGTTGTATTAAATGGTGGTACACTTGAGTTGAAAGGTACAACAACATTCCAGTTAGGTGAAAATTCTTGGGGTGGAATCAATATAGATAATAGATCAAATGTTAATCCTGTATTAAATGTTGCTGATGGAACAACAATTGATGTGACATCACCAGAAGACTCTGTTGGATTGTATTATGTAGATGAAGTTAAACAAAATGAAATTCCATTAAATACAGCTGTAAATTTACCAGACAATTATACTTTTAAAATTAATGGTATTTCTGGAACAATTGATGCAAATGGTGAATTAAAACATTCTCATCAAGCTACTAGAGTTCCTGCTAAAGAAGCAACATATGATGCAACAGGAAATATAGAATATTGGTATTGCGCAGAATGTGATAAGTATTTCGCAGATGCAGCATTAACTAAAGAAATTAGTAAAACTGATACTGTTATTCCTAAATTAGAAAAACCAGGACAACCAGTAGATCCAGAAAAAGAAATGATTACTATCACACTTAAAGCAATTGTTGATGGTAAAGAAATTAACTTAGAAGAATTAGGTTTAAAACCAGAACAATATATACTTCCTGTTGAAAAAGGTATTGCTTTTACAGCAGATGATTTAAAAGTATTAGATGAAATGAAAGAAAGCTTAAGTGTTGAAGGATATACATTTAGAGGATATTTCTTAGATGCTAAAGGTACTGAAGCATTAAAAGCTGATGTTCCATTCAATGCAGATGCTACTATCTATATGATTTGGGACAAAGAAGTTGATGTGACTGTAACTCCAAATCCAGGAGATACAGAAAAACCTAATACAGAAAAACCTAATACAGAAAAACCTAATACAGATAATACTAATAAACCAGAACAAAAACCAACTGAAACTGATAAAACAGTTAAAACTGATGATAGTTCTAATGCTGCTTTATATGGTTTAATGATTTCTTTATCTGTTGTTGGTGCAGGAATTGTTGTTCTTGCTAAAAAAAGAGAAGAATTATTAAATAAATAGTTAAAAACATAAGGCGATGTTCAATGAAAATGGACACGCCTTTTTCATTGTATAAAAATACGATATGTTATTGAAATGAGTTTAACTTGCTGGATCTTTATTTTAATTTGTTTTTAAACAATTAATAAGGATAGATCCCTGTACCGAATGATGCAAATCTAAGATTGATTTTGTTTTTATTTGACTATATAAATATGCTTTAAGCTAATATTATGCTATAATAAGATTATAAAGTGAAAATATTGAAGAAATAAAAAGAAAAACAATGAATAAAATGCGTATATATAAGTAGGAGGAATTATTCTATGACAGATTTCAGAAATTTATTTGATATACGCATTAAAAATTATTTTCGTCATCACAATCATTTTGATGATCTTTTATCAGTTATTCTTTTTAATGGTCGTCAAGATACACGTATTCGTTTGATTCAATACGTTCCAACCGTAAAATCAACAGTCCTACTGACAACCAATGAAACTATTGAGCGTACAAGAGATCATCTTACTCATGTCATGATTGATGGAAAGCATTGCTATGTTGGTGTTGAACATCAATCCTATAATGATAAAACCATGTTTCAGCGTATTATGGAATATGATTACCTTGATTATCTTCAGCAGTATCATGATTATCAAGATAGCCACGGCAAGAAAAAAATCAAGAAAATCATCACAATTGTTATCTACTATGGTGAAGAAGATAAATGGAAAGGAGCCAGAAACTATGAAGACATGACAATGGATGCGCCTAGAAAATTTGAAAGATACTACAATGTACGTTTTATGCCATTGATTGAAATGGCCAAGCTGGATGAAAGTAAGTTTACTAACAAAGACAATTATAACCTTGTCAAAGGATTAAAGATGCTCTATGGAAAAATCGCTCCAGATGATGATTTCATGGTCAGACATGAGATGGCCTGTGTGCTAGGAGCCCTGACACATGATGAAGAAATTTATAATCATATTGAAAAACAGGAAGGAGATGTTCATATGGGTCAATATGTATTAAACATCAGCAAGAAAGCTCGACTTGAAGGAAAAGAAGAAGGAAGAAAAGAAGGCTTGCATGAAGGAGTCATTAATACACTACTTCAACAACTTCAATCTAAATTTGGAAAACTATCACCAAAGACTATTTATCAGATTCAAACAAGTAATGATGAACAACTACATGCCTTAACGGTACATATTTTAAATATGAATAGTGAAGAAGATGTTATGGCGATACTTATAAATGGATAGACTTCATTTTTATGCTTATACGTTTGCTATTTTTCATGTTTATAAAATAGAAAAAGACGAAATGTGATTTTAAATCAAAACATTTCGTTTTTCTTAAACTACACATTTGTCGAGATTCGTAGTAAAATAAACATATAGATAGGAGGTTTTGTTATGAATAATTTTAGTGAAGATTTAAAAAAGGTTTTATTAGCAGGAATTGGTGCTGTTGCTGTGACTGCTGAAAAATCTAAAGAAGTTGTTGAAGACTTGGTGAAAAAAGGAGAATTAACTGTTGAACAAGGAAAGGTTTTGAATGAAGAATTAAAGCATAATGTTGCTGAAAAATTAAGAAAACCAGTTAGTGTAGAAACAGTAGAAAAAGATTTACAGAATATGGACGTAGAAGACTTGGAAACTTTAAAAGCAAAGATTGAAGAATTACAAAAAGCAAAGAATGAAACAAACGAATAATTTAAGTACAAAACGACGTCTTGCACAAATTCTGACAATACTGAGAAAACATCATTTAGCAAAGGGCATTGATCCCGTTAAATTTAGGATGATTTTAGAGGATCTAGGACCAACATTTGTAAAGATTGGTCAAATTATGGCTTCCAGACAAGATATGTTTTCTCAGCGTTATTGTCGAGAATTAGTTAAATTAAGAGATAATGTTGCACCTATGAGCATTGAAACAGTCAAGACTGTGATTGAAAATGAATATCAGGAAGATTTGAATGATGTATTTTTAGATTTTGATATTGTGCCATTAGGAAGTGCTTCCATTGCACAAGTACATAAAGCAACATTGAAAGATGGACGCCATATTGTTGTGAAGGTTCAACGTCCTGGCATTTATGAAATGATGGAAAGAGATATTTCATTAATCCGTAAAGCTGTGAAAATCTTAAAATTAAATGATGTTTTAGGAAGTGTTGTTGATTTAAATATTGTATTAGATGAATTTTGGCATACAGCTAAAGAAGAAATGGATTTTTTAAATGAAGCGCATTATGCAAAAAAGTTTTCTCATTTACATCATGATATTCAATATATTGATGCTCCAGAAATCATTGATGATTACAGTACAAGTAAAGTTCTGGTGATGGAATATATTGATGGTTATGAAATAGATGATCGTATCACCCTTAAAAATGCTGGCTATGATTTAAAAGAAATTGCAGCGAAATTAGCTGAAAATTATATTAAACAAATTGTAGATGATGGCTTTTTTCATGCTGATCCTCATCCTGGTAATTTAAGAATTCGAGATGGAAAGATTGTCTGGATTGATTTTGGAATGATGGGTATTTTAAATCGTGCTGATAAGGATTTAATGAGGGATGCTGTTTTGGCTATTGGACAAAATGATACCCAAAAGCTTGTTGATGTGATTTTAACATTGGGAGAACATGATGATCGTATTGACTATGCTTTATTTTATGATAATATTGAAACTTTTATGAAGCATTATGTATCAATGGATTTAACAGATATCAATTTAGGTGATGTTGTGCAGGAAATCTTTGTGATCGCCCATAAGCATCGTATATCTATGCCTAAAGGTGTTAGTATGCTGGCAAGAGGATTGGTAACGATTGAAAGTACTGTTATGCTTATTGATCCCCATATTAGCATTTTAGAAATTGCGGCGAATCATGTGGCTAATCATATATCAAAGAAATTGGATTATAAAAAAGAACTCACAAAATCAGCAAAAAAACTTTATAATTCTAGTCAGAATATTTTAGATTTACCGGGTCAGATATCAGATATTATGCGTATGCTGATGAAAGGAAGACTCAAAGTGAATCTAGATATTATGGAATCCAGTGTACCTATGACAGCTATTAATCATATGGTTAATAAACTTGTTGTGGGAATTGTCAGTGCAGGTTTATTGATGGCAAGCAGTTTGTTATGTACGACTCAAATGACACCTAAAGTATTTGGTATTCCAGCTCTTGGCTTCATTGGATATATGACTGCCGTTGGACTTGGTATCTGGCTATTATTGACAGTCTTAAAAGAAAGAAAACAGAAAAAATAACTGTATTCATTTATGTAAAAATGAATACAGTTTGTTTTTATCTTTGACAATAATTGTTTTATATTGAATAAGTATCATTTTTTCTTTCACAAATTCATTTAATACTTTGGTCACAGTGACACGTGATAAACCAAGCAATGAAGCAATTTCTTCATGCGAATATGTGATTTCATGATGATGATAGTGATCCATTTGATCTAATAAAAAAGCAGCGACTTTTTCATATCGATTATATGTATAGGATCTTTTGATCATGGCTGTCAGATAATCACATGTTTGAGATAAAGATTGTAAAATATTGATGAGTAAATCTTGTGATTGTTGAAGATAAGGATAGAGATGTTTAGGATAACAGGCAATGACTTCGACATCACTTATCGCTTGAATGGTTGTTGGACGTTTAGATGGACTGATAAAGGCAGATTCACCAAAAATATCTCCAGATTGTAAAATATCCATAGTGACTTCTTTTCCATTAGAATTCATAACATAGACTTTTACTTTGCCATTTAAAATCAAATATATTAAATCAGCATCATCTTCCTGCATATAAATGATATCTGAAGGCTGATAAACTTGTTTTTGACCAGCTTCTATAAAATATTGAAAATATTCTTTTTTTATTTTCATAGACTTCTCACCACTTTTCTTTTTAATTGTAACATAGATTACATTTTAAAGAAAGCAGATATGATAAAGTCTTGAGCGAGGTGAGGAATATGAAACAAAAAGTTTTGAATTTGGTTTATATTATCGTTGGAAATATTTTAATTGCTTTAGCAGTCAATACATTAATTTTAGAAAATCATATTATTGTAGGGGGAACTTCTGGGATTGGAAATGTCTTAAATTATTATTTTCATATTCCCGTTTCATTAAGTGTTGGATGTTTAAATGTGTGTTTATTTTTAGTAGGGTTATTATTCATTGGAAAAAAATTTGCCATGACAACATTAATCTCTACATTTTTATTTCCAATTGTATTACAATTCTTTGAAACACATGCCATGTTTCATCATTATTTAAATGATCCATTATTAGCTGCCATTTTAGCTGCCTGCTGTGTAGGTGTAGGTATTGGTTTGATTTTAAGAGCAAATGCTTCTACTGGTGGAGTCGATATTTTAGCTATTTTATTAAATAAAAAATTAGGTTTCCCTGTACATATTGTCTTAAACTGCATTGATTTATCTATTTTGGTTTTACAGTTTACTTTTAATGATACAACACATGTGATTTATGGAATAATGATTGTTATGATTACAGCTGTTGTATTAAATAAAACATTAACACAAGGAACAAGTCTTGTACAATTAACAGTCATCAGTGATGAATATGAAACAATCAAAGAATCTATTTTGCATGAGTTTGATGCCGGTGTAACTCTTTTAGCAAGTGAAAAAGGTTATACAAAAGAAAATTCTAAACTTATTTTATCTGTTCTTCCATATCGTAAATTACCATCTATTAAAGCAAAAATCCATGAAATTGATCCTTATGCTTTTGTGATTGTCTCTCACGTAGAAGAAGTCGGTGGTAAAGGATTTACATTAGAAAAAAGAAATGCCTAAGTTCCTTTGGGAACTTTTTTATATGATGATGGAATAGAAATTGATGAACAAATATTGAAAGTGCAAATGCTTTGCACTTTTTCTTTTTTTATGCTAGACTAACATTAGTTAGTTAAAGCTAACTAAGACATATAAAATTACAAAAGTTTCAAATATAAAAGGAGGTCATATATATGTCATTAATCGGAAAAGAAATCAATGAGTTTAAAGTACAAGCATACCAAAATGGTGAATTTAAAGAAGTGACAAAGGAAGATTTATTAGGAAAATGGAATGTCTTTTTCTTCTATCCTGCAGACTTTACATTTGTATGTCCAACAGAATTAGAAGATTTAGCCAATCTATACGAATCATTCCAAAAAATCAATTGTGAAATTTATTCAGTATCATGTGATACACACTTTGTACATAAAGCTTGGCATGATACATCAAAGAGAATTCAAAAAATTCAATATCCTATGTTAGCTGATCCAACAGCCGCTTTAGCGAAAGATTTAGATGTTTATATTGAATCAGAAGGTGTCGCAGAAAGAGGAACATTTATTATAAATCCTGAAGGAAAAGTTGTAGCTTATGAAGTGATTGCTGGTAATGTAGGACGTAATGGAGATGAGTTATTAAGAAGAGTTCAGGCATCACAATTTGTTGCGGAACATGGTGATGAAGTTTGTCCAGCCAAATGGCAACCAGGTGAAGAAACATTGAAACCATCATTAGATTTAGTAGGAATATTATAATGTCTAAGATTTATGATGCGATTATTGTTGGTGGAGGCCCAGCTGGGCTCTCTGCCGCTATATATCTTGCTAGAGCAAAATATAGTGTCCTGGTTTTAGAAAAAGAAAAATTTGGTGGACAGATTACCATAACATCAGATATTGTGAACTATCCAGGCGTGCTGGAAGATTCTGGTGAAGGTCTCACAATCAAAATGAGAAAGCAGGCTGAAAACTTTGGTGCATCTTTTCAAAAGGCCCATGTCAAAAGTCTTCACTTACAACACCCTATCAAAAAGGTTGAAACTGATCAAGGAATCTATGAATCTGTTGGTCTCGTATTAGCTCCAGGAGCTCATCCTAGAAAGCTTGGTTTCCCTGGTGAAAGGGAATATCAGGGACGTGGAATTGCTTATTGTGCGACTTGTGATGGGGAATTTTTTGAAGGATGTCCAATCTTTGTTATTGGGGGAGGTTTTGCGGCCTGTGAAGAAGCTCTCTTTTTAACACAATATGCTTCAAAAGTAACAATGATTGTGAGAGAAGAAGATTTCACATGTGCCAAAACAATTGCTGATCAAGTGCGTGCTCATGATCAAATAGAAACGATTTTTGAAACGGAAATTGTGGAAGTTGGTGGACATGACACGATGGAATATGCTGTTTTTAGAAATAATCGTGATCAGTCATTATGGCGTTATGATGCTTCAACACAAGGACGTTTTGGAATCTTTGTTTTTGCTGGATATGTTCCACAAAATGAATTATTTCAAGATCAGCTGGCATTAAATGCCCAAGGGTACTTAATCACTGATCGTCATCAAAAAACAAGTATGGATGGTGTTTATGGTGCTGGTGATATTTGTGAAAAAGATTTACGTCAGGTTGTGACTGCTGTCAGTGATGGCGCTATTGCTGCAACATCTTTAGAAAAATATATCACGACAACAAAAGACAAATTTGATATCCAAACAATAGCTTATCAAAATCATTCTCAAAAACCAAAAAGTTCAAAAGTGGATGATTCTTCCATGTTTATCAGTCAGGATATCAGAGAACAGTTACAACAGATTTTCAACAAATTCACAAAAGATATTTATTTAATAGGTCAATTATCAACAGATCCTTTTTCATTAGAAATGAAAAACTTTATGGAAGAGTTGGCTTCATTAAGTCCACATATTCACAATGTTTATCAATCTGTTCAAGAGCATCCTCAAATCATTTTATGTGATAGTGATCAAAATGATTTAGGTGTACATTATCATATGGTACCAGGTGGTCATGAGTTTAATTCGTTTATACTTGCTTTATACAATATCGCAAGTCAAGGACAGCCATTGGATCAACACGTCATAGAAAGGATTCAATCATTAAAATCACATCAGATTCAAGTGTTTGTCTCTTTATCTTGTACAATGTGTCCAGAAGTTGTTCAGGCAACACAACGTATAGCTTTGCTTCATCAGGATATCCAAACATCTGTTTATGATTTATCACATTATCCTGAATATAAAGAACAATATCAAATAATGAGTGTACCATGTATTGTGATTGACCAACAACGTGTCTTGTTTGGAAAAAAGACAATGGAAGAGATGATACAGGTATTAGAAAAGCTTCAGTCAAAATGAAGCTTTTTTGTTTGTTTACCCATACTATTTTGATAAAAAGACATAACTTATATTGAGGTGAATGAAATTGGATTTTAATGAAAATCAATATGACATGTATGATCCATACAACCAGCGTGTTATGATTCAGCCATGGTTCTGGTGGTGGTTTTTCCCACCACAATTTTTCCCACCAGGTCCTCCAAGACCTCCGCATCCTCCAGGACCACCAAGACCGCCAAGGCCACCAGGTCCTCCAAGACCTCCACAGCCACCAAGACCACCAAGACCACCAAGACCACCTGGACCACCAGGATCACCAAGGCCTCCTTATTCAAGAGAATATATGTAAAAAGGCACTATCAATTTGTGCCTTTTTGTGATTTTTGCTTTTTTTCAAGTTTGACGTATTCAATACAAGCGACACCAATAGCCCCAGCTAAATCTAACATCAGATCTTTCATCGTATCATTGAGAGCCTCATGTCCCTGTAAAGGAATATCATCTTCGTCATATAGTGTAGAACGAGTTGTTTCCATATATTGCTGATTATTTGTTTTGAAAATATCATCAACAGTATATTCACCAATTTCCCATATGGCTCCAATGGCTAAAGCTACACATACAACAATCAGACTCATAAATAAAGGTGATACAGATAGAGGAATGCGATATTCCTGATCAAGATATTGAATGACTATAAAACCAACATAAGCAATGACAACACCTGAAAAAGTATGCAAAATAGAATCCCAATAAGGAATACGTCCATAAAAGTTTAAAACATCACCTAAAATAAAACCACTAAATGCAAAAGTGATTAAAATAAAATCTAATAAATGTGGAATTTCAAAATGATATATATCTTGAATAAACTTAGGAATACGTAAAACAAATAACATAGCCACTAATTGGACAATAGTGAAAATTAAACGTCCTTTATTATCACCAGTGCGTGTAAATAATAAAAACACAGCAATTCCTAACATCAAGACAACGCTCCAGAAAATCAATTTTCTTGCGATAATTAAATAATAAGGTTTTTTTTCTTTTAACTTTGTTTTCATAAATCCTCCCCCATATTGCCTATATCATATATGACAATTATGAACTTTCCATAAATTCCTGACATATTTGTTGCCATTCTATTAAAAGTTTATCTAAAGAATAGGCAGCATTAGCAGGAGAAGTTGAAGGTAAACATATATCTTTTTGATGTGTCAATTCATAACAGTACTTCATATACAGCTGATGCGCTTTTTTTCCATTGGTATAAATATGTGTAATATGTGTATCTTTTAATAAACCCGCAATATCATTGATAATGACATTTTGAATTGAGCTGTCACTAGAACCATGAATATCACAGCTTTGAATCACATCCCATAATGCAATATGATTTTCAAGTAGAAAATTCTTTTTTTCTTCAATCGTTAATAATGGCTCATGGTGATAAAGCGTAGCCAGAACTTTCCAGAAACGATTTTGTGGATGATGATAAAAAAACTGAGCTTCACGTGATTTGACAGAAGGAAATGAACCTAAAATAAGAATTTGTGAATCCTGATTATAAATAGGAGGAATGTTGTGTATTGCGAACATGTTTTCACCACCTTTTCATTTATTATAACAAATTTTATAAATTCATTTTACAAAAAAAGAAAAAAGGTATATGATAAGTATGTAGATGATGTCAATTCTATAACCGGTTTTCAAAACTGAATAACGTCTTTGGGGCAGGGTGTAATTCCCTACCGATGGTGATAGTCCATGACTCGCTGATAGCGACTGATCTGGTGAAATTCCAGAACCGACGGTATAGTCCGGATGAGAAAAGACAAATTCTATGCAACTTAGACATTTTTTTGTTTAAGTTATTTTTTTTTAGAAAAAAGGAGATAGAAAAATGAAAACAAAAAAATTAAACGTCAAAAAAATAGCTTTGATTGGCATGTTGGGTGCATTGGGTGGCCTTTTAATGTTGATCAAAACACCACTTCCATTTATGCCACCATTTATGGATTTTGATCTGGCAGCATTACCAGAAATCATTGGTGGATTTGCCCTGGGACCGGTGGCAGCTGTTTTGATTGTCATTGTCAAACTGATTGTCAAATTAGCTATTTTAGGAACCAGTACAGCATTTGTAGGGGAGCTTTCTAATTTTATTGTAAGTGTTGCCTATGTATTACCAGCTGTATTGATTTATGATCATCATAAAGAAAAGAAATCCGCATTACAGGGTATGATTATTGGAACAATTGTGTGTACACTGGCAGCTGTGATTTCTAATGTTTATATGATTATCCCATTTTATGCGAATATGATGGCAGGGTGGTCAGTGGATACAATTGTAGACATGTGTCATGCTGTTTGTCCTTTGGTGAATGATATCTGGACTCTCGCATTGTTTGGCGTTGTCCCATTTAATTTAATTAAATGTGGTGTGACTTCAGTGATTACTTTTATTGTGTATAAGAAAATCAGTGTACCACTTAAAAAATTTGTGAAAGCTGGGATGTAGACAATGAAAGTCAAAAAAATAACAACTATTGGCATTTTTTGTGCATTAGCCATGATTGTAAACTTGTTTGCCTTTATGCCACTTGTTCCTACTGTCACATGGCTGACTTATGATCCTAAAGATATTATAATTGTGATTGGTGGTTTTATATATGGTCCAATGACATCTTTGATTATGAGTGGCATCTGTTCAGTGCTGGAAATCATGATCAAAGGTGGAACAATCTTAGATGTTTTCATGAATATGATTTCAACCTGTTCATTTGCTTGTGTCGCAGCAGCAGTTTATAAACATAAACATACAAAACAGGGAGCCATGATTGGCTTGTTATTAGGGGTGGTTATAACTGTTATAAATATGACGATCTGGAATTATATTGTCACACCAATTTATTATGGTATGCCTCGAGCAGCAGTTGTAGCATTGTTGTTACCTGGTATTATTCCATTTAATATATTAAAAGCTGGACTTAATGCCGGAATCACTTTATTTGTATATAAGAGTGTTGTAGCTATTTTACGTCATACTCATTTTATTGAAGCAAGTGGACAACCTACTTCCCAAACGAAGTCATTGGTCTGGGTTGGACTGTTTATTACAATATCTATAATCTGTATTATTTTAGCTATTCAAAATATTATTTAAGGAGTTGAAGGTATGAACTTTTTAGAAGCCAAGACTTATTTATTTGAAAAATTGGCACCATCAAAAATTATGGCACTGGCATCAAGTGTCAATGATTATGTTATGGTTAGAAATGTCAGTTGTTTAATTTATAATGATGCCATTTATTTTAAGACTGATAAAAATTTTAGAAAGACAAAGCAGTTATATAAAAATCCTCGTGTGGCTTTATGTTATAGTGGCATTCAAGTTGAGGGTAAAGCAGAGATTTTAGGATTGGTTATTGATGAACCAGGACGTCAATTTGAAAAATTATATCAGAAATATTTATGGGGAAGCTATAATGCTTATAGTCATAAAGAAGATGAAATTTTAGTAAGAGTTGAACCTGTTTTTGTAGAAATATGGGATACTGATGAAAAGAATCAGGCTTTTCAGACTTTTATTGATTTTGAAAAAGAAAGTGTAGAATATTGTCAGTATGATGACAAAAAATAAGAAAATAATGATTATTTCTCTTTTTTCATGAAAAATTCATAAGTATTTTCTATAATCATGGTGTACTTTTACTTTGTAATTGTATAAATAGTGTGTATAATGGTTATGTTAGAATTTAATGAAGAAAGAGGGATTTCATGAAAAAACTCATTAAGGTGTTACTTTCAAGAAGATTGTTATTGATTATTACACTCATTGCGGCAATTGTTTTTACTGCCGTTGCCTTTGAGTTAAGTATACTTCCATTAAAATATTTTATACCATTGATTGTGATTATTTTCTTGTTAGCTTTTTTATTTTATCGTCTAGCAAGAGATAAAAATGATCGTCATCCTATCAAGGTTGCGCTAATGAAGTTATTGAATGTCTTACTTGCTATTGTCTTAATTATAGCATCTTTATCTTTGATGAAAGGTTCAAACTTTATTTCTTCTATTACGGGAGGAAATGAAGAAATCATTGAAATGAATGTGGTTGTCTTAAAAGATTCTGCCTATAACTCTATAGATGATTTAAAGGGACAGCCTTTTGGAGCGCATCAGGGCGATGCTGTGAATATCAATAAAACAGAAACAATGATTGAAGATGATATTGGTGAGATTGTTGTAACAAACTATAGTACAAACAATGAGCTTGTGGCAGCGTTATTGGATCATGAAATGAGTGCTATTATTGTCAAAGCGGTAGATTTAGAATCTTTTGATTCTATTGAAGATAAGTTTAATGAAAAGATCAGAATTATTCAAAAATATGAAATCAAGTTACCAAAAGTAGCTGCAGATAGTGCTAAGGTGACTCAAGAACCATTTGTTGTCTTTATTAGTGGTAGAGATAAAGAAGGACCAATTAATACATTCTCATTATCTGATGTGAATATGATTGCGGCTATTCATCCTCAAACAAAACAAGTTCTATTAGTGAGTATTCCTAGAGATTATTATGTAGATATTAAAGGCATTGAGGGTGTAGAGGGTCAAGATAAGTTAACTCATAGTGCTAAAGGTGGAATTGATGCGACAATTCAGACTGTAGAAAATTTAGTTGGTGTAGATATGAACTATTATGCTAAGTTTAATTTTACATCATTTATGAATGTGATTGATGCTTTAGGTGGTATTGAAGTGACTGTGCCTAAATATGATGTGATTGGTAGAGATGATGGTGTCTTTACAACACGATTAGATAAATATACAATTAAACCTGGAAAACAGACTTTTGATGCAAAACATGCATTATCATTTGTCCGTGAAAGATATGCCTTTGTTGAAGGGGATGAAGTTCGTGGAAAGAATCAGATGTTAATGTTGAAAGCTATTATTAAAAAATGTTGTTCACCAAGTATTATTACGAACATGGATAGTGTTTTTGAATCTTTATCAGATAGTTTTGAAACCAATTTAAGTGCTGATGATATCAAATCATTAATTAATATGCAAATTAATGATATGGCTTCATGGGATGTTCAATCTTATCGTTTAACAGGAGATGCTTCACAGAGAGTTTTTGAACTTGCGACAGTCGGTGATGTGACATCTGTTAATGCAAATGGTGTTTATGTCACACAACCTGATGAACAATCTGTGGCTCAGGCAAGAGAATATATTCAACAAGTTATGAATGGTGAAATTGTGAAAGTAACTGAAGAATCATCTGACAGTGATTCTACACAGAACAATACAACTTCGACAGAAGAAAATACAACAATTGAGTAAATGAATTGCTTAATTGAAAAACATATGTTAATATAAAGAAAATACAATGAAAAGAAAGAGTAAATGGATTGTTGATGACGTAGAGAGTTCTTGGCTGGTGAAAAAGAAATCATGACACCATTGAATACATCTTGGAGTAGGTGGCTGAAATAAAAGTAGGTTTACACGGGAATGCCCGTTACAGCATCAGAGTATGAACCTGATAGACAGGCGTACTTGTTAAGGCTTATATAGTGATATATAAGTGAATTAAGGTGGTAACACGATGGTTCCTCTCGTCCTTATGGTGGGAGGGACTTTTTGATTATAAGGAGGTTAAGAATATGATTATTGTTTTAAAACCCAAAGTATCTAAACAAGAAATTCAGGATTTGGTAGAGAAAGTAGAAAGCTATGGATTAACAGCTCATGTATCTCAAGGAACAGAAACAACAATTATTGGAATGATTGGAGATGTCACAAAGGTTGATCCGAAACAACTGGAGGTTTCACCTGTTGTCGATCACGTGATGCGTGTCAGTGAACCATATAAACTGGCAAACCGTGCCTTTCATCCGGAAGATTCCATCATTGATGTTGCCGGTGTCAAGGTTGGTGGAGATCATTTAGCATTGATTGCAGGTCCATGTTCTGTTGAATCCAAGGAACAGGTTATCATGATTGCCAAAGCTGCCAAGGCGGCAGGAGCTAACATGTTAAGAGGTGGTGCATTCAAGCCAAGAACATCACCCTATGCTTTCCAGGGAATGGGAACAGCAGGATTGGATATCTTATTAGCTGCAAAACAAGAAACAGGACTTCCAATCGTGTCAGAATTAATGAGTGCTGAGTATATTGAAGAATTCAATGAAAAGGTTGACTTGGTACAGATTGGCGCAAGAAATATGCAAAACTTTGATCTTTTAAAAGAAGTAGGAAAAAGATGTACAAAGCCAATCTTATTAAAACGTGGATTAAGTGCAACATATGAAGAATGGATCATGAGTGCAGAATATATCATGGCTAGCGGGAACCCCAATGTGATTCTATGTGAAAGAGGTGTCAGAACATATGAAACCTACACAAGAAATACATTAGATTTACAGGCGATACCTGTTATCAAAAGATTAACACACTTGCCAATCATTATAGACCCATCACATGCAGGAGGAAAATGGTGGCTGGTAGAGCCAATGGCCAAGGCAGCAGTTGCTGCAGGATGTGATGGATTGATGATAGAAGTGCATAATGATCCAGAACATGCTTTATGTGATGGACCACAGTCATTAAAACCAGAGAAATATACAGAATTATTGAAACAGGTTGGAGAAATTGCCCATATTGTTGGAAAAGAAATCAAATAAAGCATGATATTTTATAAATTGAATAAAAAATTATGGAAATTTATAAAAATGATTGACATTTTTGTATTTATCGCATAATATATTAACATATTCAAAATACTGTTATAAATACTGTGAAAAGAAAGAGTAGATAAGTCAGCTTGTATAGAGAGTTCTTGGTTGGTGAAAAAGAATCAGGTCAGCTTATTGAATTCCTCTTGGAGTAGGTGGCTGAAATAAAAGTAGGCTAACACGGGAATGCCCGTTACAGCATCAGAGTATGAACCTGATAGACAGGCGTACTTGTTAAGGCTTATATAGTGATATATAGGTGAATTAAGGTGGTAACACGGCAGATGATAATCTCTCGTCCTTAGGGATGAGGGATTTTTTATTTATACAGTAGCGAAAGGAGATAGAGAAAAATGATTATTGTATTTAAACCCAAAACAACTGATGAAGATGTACAAAAAATAGTCAAACAGGTAGAAGACAAAGGACTCACAACGCATATTGTGGTTGGAACAGAAACGACGATTTGTGGTGTTATTGGAGATGTCACAAAGGTTGATCCGAAACAATTAGAGGTTTCACCTGTTGTCGATCATGTGATGCGTGTCAGTGAACCTTATAAACTAGCAAACCGTGCCTTTCATCCAGAAGATTCCATCATTGATGTTGCTGGTGTCAAAGTAGGTGGAGATCATCTGGCATTGATTGCAGGTCCATGTTCTGTTGAATCCAAGGAACAGGTTATCATGATCGCCAAAGCTGCCAAGGCAGCAGGAGCCAACATGTTAAGAGGTGGTGCATTCAAGCCAAGAACATCACCCTATGCTTTCCAGGGAATGGGAACTGCAGGATTAGATATCTTGTTAGCTGCAAAGGAAGAAACAGGATTACCCATTGTGTCAGAATTAATGAGTGCTGAGTATATTGAAGAATTCAATGAAAAGGTCGACTTGGTACAAATTGGCGCAAGAAATATGCAAAACTTTGATCTTTTAAAAGAAGTAGGAAAAAGATGTACAAAGCCAATCTTATTAAAGCGTGGATTAAGTGCAACATATGAAGAATGGATCATGAGTGCAGAATATATCATGGCCAGTGGAAATCCCAATGTCATTCTATGTGAAAGAGGGGTCAGAACATATGAAACCTACACAAGAAATACATTAGATTTACAGGCGATACCTGTTATCAAAAGATTGACACACTTGCCAATCATTATAGACCCATCACATGCAGGAGGAAAATGGTGGCTGGTAGAGCCAATGGCCAAGGCAGCGGTTGCTGCAGGATGTGATGGATTGATGATAGAAGTGCATAATGATCCAGAACATGCTTTATGTGATGGACCACAGTCATTAAAACCAGAAAAATATACAAAATTATTGAAACAGGTTGGAGAAATTGCCCATATTGTTGGAAAAGAAATTTAGGAGTGAAAAGATGGATTTAAAAGTCAATTTACAAAAAGACAGTTACAAGATATATATCAAACAGGGATTGTTGGATCATATTCTAGAATATATCGAGCCATTATGTAAAGGGAAACAAGTCATGATAATTTCTGATGATCAAGTTTATTCACATTATGGTCAAAAACTCACACAACAACTCAGTCAGTGTTATCGTGTAGGTCAAGTTGTCATTCCTCATGGAGAACAATCAAAAAGATTTGATATTTTACCAGATATTTATCATCAGTTACTTGCTTTTCATTTGACAAGAAGTGATGCTATTATCGCATTAGGTGGTGGTGTGATTGGTGATTTAGCAGGTTTTGTTGCCAGTACATTTTTAAGAGGTGTGCAATTCATTCAGATTCCAACATCACTTTTAGCTCAGGTTGATTCCAGTGTCGGTGGGAAAGTCGCTGTTGATTTACCTGAGGGTAAGAATCTGGTTGGTGCTTTTAAACATCCTGGGGCTGTCTTTATTGATCCACTGACATTAAAGACACTGGATCAAAGATATATCAATGATGGTATGGGTGAAGTGATTAAATATGGCTGTATTTTTGATCAATCACTCTTTCAACAATTGCTTTCCTATACATCTTTTGATGATCTATATCAGGATATTGATGAAATTATTTATCGTTGTGTTGATTTAAAACGTATTGTTGTGGAAAAAGATTTATTAGATTTTGGAGATCGTTTAGCTCTTAATTTTGGTCATACATTAGGTCATGCTATTGAACAGTATTATCATTATGAAAAATATTCACATGGGGAAGCTATTAGTATTGGAATGGTTCAACTTAGCCTTATTGCTGAAAAGAAAGGATTAACCCAAAAAGGAACAGCTGATCAAATAAAAAAAGCATTAGACTTATATCATTTGCCTTACATAGCTCATATTCCTACTGAAGAATTAAAAAAAGCTATGGCTTTAGATAAAAAGAATATCAATCAGAAACTATCTTTTGTTTTATTAAAGGAGATTGGAGATTGCTTTATTTATCCAAGTGATTTATCATTTATAGATGAAAGTAGGGAGGTCTAATATGGCAATCAGTATAACACCTAAACAATTATCAGGAACAGTCTGTGTTCCACCGTCAAAGAGCCTGGCACACCGTGCTATTATATGTGCATCATTATCACGTGGTAGAAGTGTCATTACCAATATAGAATATTCTCAAGATATTCGTGCAACTATTGGGGCTATGAAAAGCTTAGGAACAATGATTTTTGAATATGATGATTATTTAGAAATTGATGGAACAACAACTTTTATGAGAAATCAATGTGAAATCAATTGTTTTGAATCAGGATCAACTTTAAGATTTATGATTCCTATTTCACTTGTCTGTGAAAGTAATCTGCATTATATAGGTGAAGGAAGACTGGGGAAAAGACCAATGCAGGTTTATTATGATATTTTTGAACAACAGGGGATTTCTTATTTATATAGAGAGAATGTTTTAGATTTATATATCAGAGGAAGAATGCATGGAGGAGAATTTGAAATACCAGGTGATGTATCATCACAGTTTTTAAGTGGTTTATTGTTTGCATTACCATTAATGGATGAAGATTCACGTATTGTGATCACTTCTCCAATGCAGTCAAAAGGTTATGTCGATCTCACATTGCAAATGTTAGAAAAATACGGTATTCACATTGAAAATCATGATTATCGTGAGTTTATTATTCGTGGAGGACAACAGTATCAGGCATGTGATTATCGTGTTGAGGCTGATTTTTCTCAGGCAGCCTTTTATCTGGTAGCAGGAGCCTTGCATAATGATGTGCTTCTTCAAGATTTGAATATTGATTCTTATCAGGGTGATAAGGTTGTCATTGAACTGTTGAAACAAATGGGGTGTCAATTTGAAAGAACAGCTCAAGGAGACAGGATGTCTTGTCAAAAGATGCATGCAATCACAATTGATGGTTCGCAATGTCCAGATATTATTCCCGTCATGGCTTTAGCTTGTGCTGTTAGTGAAGGGGCTTCTAGAATTGAAAACATTAGTCGTTTACGTATCAAAGAATGTGATCGTCTCAAAGCAACAGTCGAAGTGATTAATCAACTGGGAGGACAGGCCAAGGAATTTGAAGATGCTATGGAAATTCAAGGCGTTACTTCATTACAGGGAGGACATGTTTCATCTTATCATGATCATCGTATGGCGATGATGGAAGCTATCGCATCAAGTGTGTGTGATCAGCCCGTTGTCATTGATGATGAACAATGTGTGGAAAAGTCTTATCCAGATTTCTGGGAGGATTTTCAGTCGTTAGGAGGTGACTTTCATGAGTGCGAATTGGGGTAGTCATATTGAATTGTCACTTTTTGGTGAAAGTCATGGAGAAGCCATTGGTATTGTGATGGGGAACTTGCCAGCAGGTATTCGCTTGGATATGGAACAGATTCGCTGGTATATGAAACGTCGTGCACCGGGGCAAAATAAAATGTCAACACCTCGACAGGAAAAAGATGAGGTACATATTGTCAGTGGACTTGTAGATGGAGTCACAACAGGAGCGCCTTTATGTGCCATGATTTATAATCAGAATCAGCATTCTAAAGATTATAGTAAGCTAAAAGCCTGCATGCGTCCAGGGCATAGCGATTATCCAGCCTATATGAAATATCATGGTTTCAATGATGTGCGTGGTGGTGGACATTTTTCAGGACGTTTGACGGCTCCCCTTGTTTTTGCTGGAAGTATTGCCAGACAAATTTTAAAAGAAAAAGGAATTATTGTTGGGGCACATATTCAAAGTATTCATCATATTCAAGATCAACCTTTTCCAGTAGATATTGATGAAACATTATTAGAACAATTATCATCAAAAATGTATCCCACTCTTGATGAAGATGTTTTTTTGCAAATGCAGGAAGTCATTGAATCTGCACGACTTCAACAGGATTCAGTTGGGGGAATTGTTGAATGTGCGATTATAAATGTTCCAGCAGGAATAGGCAATCCATTCTTTGATTCTATTGAATCTCATTTATCGCCATTACTCTTTAGTATACCAGCGGTGAAAAGTGTCAGCTTTGGTCAAAGAAATATCACTGAAATGTATGGTCATGAAGCGAATGATGCTTACTATTATCAAGAGGGACAAGTGAAAACAAAAACCAATCATAATGGTGGAGTCACGGGAGGTATCACAAATGGAATGCCGATTGTTTTTCAGGTTGGTATCAAACCGACACCATCTATTTCACAAATACAGGAAACAGTCAATGTACAAACACAAACAAATACACAAATTCAAGTGAAAGGAAGACATGATCCATGTATTGTACCTAGAGCAGTGGTCGTTGTTGAATCTATGGCCGCTTTAGGTATTTTGGATATGCTGGGATAATTATGAAGGATTTAAAACAATGTCGTCAGGAAATTGATGAAATAGATGAGCAGATGATGACTTTATTTGAACGAAGAATGAAAGTAGCAAAAGATGTTGTGACGTATAAGATGGCTCATCATATGGAGATTTTTCAAAGTGAACGCGAAGCTCAGGTCATTCAAAACAATGTTTCACGTATCCAGTCAGAAGATCTTCATTCTTATGCAAAACTGTTTCTGACATCTATGATGAATATTTCAAAGTCATATCAGACAACATTTTTACCGCATCCTCAAACCTTGACTTATGCTTTGCCTAAGGTCAATGATATTACAGTTGGATTTCAGGGTGTACCAGGTTCTTTTTCACAAAAAGCATTAGATACTTATTTTGGTAAACAAACCAAAAGACAACAATATACGCATTTTAAAGATGTTTTTGAAGCTTTAAAACGTGATGAAATAGATTATGGTATTGTTCCTTTGGAAAATTCATCTACTGGAGCTATTAATGATAATTATGATGCGATTAGAGATTATGGATTTTATATTGTTGGTGAACAAAGTCTTTCTGTTTCACAACATTTATTAGGCATCAAAGGGGCTAAGCTTGAAGATATTCAAGACGTTTATTCGCATCCTCAAGGTTTATTACAGACATCTCTGTTTTTAGAAAAACATCATATTCAACCTCACGAATATGAAAATACAGCGATGGCAGCCAAGTATGTCTCAACATTACAGAATCCTCATATTGGAGCCATAGCCTCTTCTCAGGCAGCTCAATTATATGGTTTAGATATTCTTCAAGATAATATTCAAAATATTCAAAACAATGCCACTCGTTTTATTATTTTTGGGAAACAATTAGAAGTTGTAGAAGATGCTTCATGTATCAGTATTGTTTTTACCTTACCACATCAAGTTGGCACATTATATCAGGTCATGAAGATTATTTATGATTATGCGATTAATATGTTACGTATTGAATCACGTCCATTGTTAGAAACACCTTGGGAATATTATTTCTATGTAGATTTAGAAGGAAGTTTAAAAGATGTGGCGATGATACAAGCTTTGGAAGATATGAAAGCTCATACCAAGACAATGAGAGTATTAGGAAATTATGTTAAAAAGTAAAAAAAATATTATCTTGATTGGTATGATGGGATGTGGAAAAACGACAATTGCACGTTTGTTAAAAGATCAGTTAAAAATGAATTGGATTGATATGGATATATATATTGAAGATAAATATCAGATGCGTATTTCTGAAATGTTTGATATATCTGAAGATTATTTTAGACAAAAAGAAACAGAATGTTGTTTGGATGTTTCTAAAATGGAAAACATGATTATTTCAACGGGTGGAGGTGTCGTTGAAAGATGCGATAATATCAAGGCGCTTCGTCAAAATGGTTATATTATCTATGTTGATAGACCCATCCCCTTGATATTAGAAGATATAGACACTTCATCACGTCCTTTATTGAAGGATGGGGCTCAAAGACTTTATGAGCTCTATCAAAAAAGACATCCTCTTTATTTAAAGGCCTGTGATTATCATGTTAATAATAATGGAACATTAGAAGAGATATGTACAAAAATAATATTGAAATTAAAAGAATTATAGTCATTGATAAGCTATAATTCTTTTCTTTATCATTTCTATTCTGGCTAATTTTAACATTGAAAATTATAGACTTTTTTATTTGAATATGTATAATATAAATGCATATTTGGTGCATATTCATAATGAGGTGTTCAATCTCAAGGCATCCTATGATGACGAGTGACGGTTCTGACTCGTCGGTAAAATAAAAAATGACCGAACGATGATGATGTGTGAGAGCAAAGACACATCGGTAAAATAAAAAATGGCTCAAGGATGCAAGATAGAGGAATCTGTAACAGGTTCCTCTTATTTTTTAGAAAAAGGAAGATATTCAAAATGTATGATTATGTAGAACATGTTAATGGTTATATACCATTACATATCAAACAATTTGATAGAAAATATAAATATTCTACTCTTCAATATTTTCATAAGGAATTGGGAATTTCGAAATGAAGATAAAAATGTTAGGAAAATTGATATGAAGTATCATTGAAATGATGTAGTTGTGAGATGAATCATGACTATAGTTTGATTTATATCAATGAAAAATTTATGTTTAGAATCGAGATGTCATTTATCAAATAAATAGGATATGATAATTTTATCGTTTCTGTAAAGATATTTCTGGTTTGGTTATTCACAGGAAAGTTTATTTAATGGTATAATAAAGTGTAAAAAGAATAAGAAAGGTGAATGAAATGAAAAAATATTTATGTGTAGATGTTGGTGGGACAGCCATTAAAATGGGGATATTAGATGAAGAAGGAACAATTTATGAAACAAAGAAAGTCAAAGTTCCTCCAACAATAGAAGAGATGTACCAGGTTATCGTTGATGCTTTCTTTCATGAAGATAATTTAGAAGGTGTTGCTTTAAGTATGCCAGGTGCAGTAGATAGTGAAAAGGGAATTATTGGTGGTTCTAGTGCTATTGATTATATTCATGGACCACATATTAAAGAAGATTTAGAAAGTCGTTTACATGTTCGTGTCGAAATGGAAAATGATGCCAATTGTGCGGCATTGGCTGAAGTCTGGAAAGGGGCTGCCAGTGATGTTGATGATTGTTGCTTTATTGTCAGTGGAACAGGTATTGGTGGTGCCGTTGTTAAAAATCGCCGTATTCACAAAGGGGTACATTTGCATGGTGGAGAGTTTGGTTATATGATTGCTCAATTTGACTTTGATACGCATGAAATGCATACATGGTCTGAAATGGGATCAACAGTTGCTGTTGTGAAAAATGTCGCAAAGGCAAAAGGAATTGATGCTTCCTCATTAAATGGTCAGGACATCTTTGATCATTATCATGATGATCCTATTTATGAAAAATATGTTGATCAATATTATTATATTTTAGCTAATGGTATTTATAATTTACAATATGCCTATGACCCTCAAAAAATAGTCATTGGTGGTGGTATTAGTGCAAGAAGTGATTTACTTGATGAAGTGAACCAACGTTTAGATGTAATCTTTAAGACTTTTACACATGCGAAAGTTCGTCCAACCGTTTTCACATGTCAATATCAAAATGAAGCTAATTTATTAGGAGCTTTATTTCATTTCTTCACAGTGAATTCATAAATATAATATATAATAATATAGAGGTGATGATTCATGGAAAAAATAACACCTACTGTTGATTCTAAGTTAAGACATATTGTCAAAGTTCCTCAATGTATATATGATGTATCGGGAATCACAATTAATGGGAAAAGGATTAAATCTTTAGTGTTTTCTACTGATGTGGCAGTTATTTCAAATTGCAATGCTGATGCCGTGATAGCTGTTTATCCATTTACCCCTACAATGCAGATTACAAATGCTATTATTGAAGTGGCACAAAAACCTGTTTTTGCTGGAGTGGGTGGAGGAACAACATCAGGACCAAGAGTGAATAAAATCGCTTTAGATGCTGAATTACATGGGGCTACAGCTGTTGTTTTAAATGCACCGACTAAGACAAAATTTGTACAGGAGCTATCTCAGATTATTGATATTCCTATTGTTTTAACAGTTGTTTCGACTGATGAACCATTAGAAGAAAGAATGTTACATTCAGGAGCAAGTATCATTAATGTATCAGGTGGTAAAAAGACAGTAGAAATTATTAAAGCATTACGTAAGATTGATCGAGATTTTCCAATTATCGCAACAGGTGGACCAAATGAAGAAACAATTAGAGAAGTCATTGCAGCAGGAGCGAATGCTGTGACGTATACACCACCATCAAATGGGGAAATATTTAAAGAAATGATGGAGCGCTATCGTATACAATGTTCACACCATGATGATGACGATGACGACGATGATTAAATAATCACATACGATTTAAAAATGAGATTTTCAAATATATTTGAGTATCTCTTTTTTTATGAGCATTGATATTAATGAGTCTACTTTTATATATGCTTACAAAGAAATATTTTATAAAAAATACCAAGGCTATATGTGTATAAAAGAATTTTTCGTGCAATAAACGATATATTGAAGTCTGGTTAAAAATAATAGACTTTATCAATATCATTTCTATTTATGCAATACAAAAATAATGACTTTTGTTTCTTTATTCGCTATAATAAGCAAGAGGTGAAAAATGTGAAACAGTATTTAGATATGTGTCGTTATATATTAGAACATGGGGAAGATCGTGATGATCGTACTGGAACGGGAACACGTAGTGTTTTTGGTTATCAGACACGTTATGATTTACGTGAGGGTTTTCCTTTGATGACAACAAAAAAGATGTTTTTAAGACCTATTGCAGAAGAGCTTTTATGGTTTATTAAGGGAGATACAAATATTAAGTATTTAGTTGATAGAAATGTCAAAATATGGAATGAATGGCCATATGAAAATTTTAAGAAATCCAAAGATTTTCATGGTGAAAGTTTAGAAGAATTTGTTGCGAAAATAAAAGAACTGCCTGCTGATGATCCGTTTGTTTTAAAATATGGGGAATTAGGACCAGTCTATGGTAGACAATGGCGTAATTTTAATGAACAAGGGGTTGATCAGTTATCTATTTTAATTGATGGTTTAAAAAATAATCCTTTTTCAAGAAGACATATTGTGAGTGCATGGAATCCAGTTGAAGTGGATCAGATGGCTTTACCACCATGTCATGCTTTTTTACAGTTTTATGTGTCAGCTGATCGCAAATATTTATCTTGTCAGTTATATCAAAGAAGCGCTGATACATTTTTAGGTGTTCCTTTTAATATTGCATCTTATGCTTTAATGACAGCTATGTTAGCACAGGTATGTGGATATGAAGCCAAAGAATTTATTCATACCATTGGGGATGCCCATATTTATAAAGATCATTTTGATGTTGTGAAAGAACAAATTTCTAGAACACCACTTCCATTATGTCAATTAAAGTTAAATCCTGAAGTGAAGTCTTTATTTGATTTTACAATTGATGATATACATATTGAAAATTATCAAAGTCATGGAAGATTATATGGGAAGGTGAGTGTCTAATGATTAGTATTATTGTGGCTATGGATGATAATCGTTTGATTGGAAAGAAGGATTCATCTAATGGAATGCCATGGAACAACAAAGAAGATTTAAAGCATTTTAAAGAAACAACCATTCATCAGACTATTTTAATGGGTTATACAACATATCAGGCTATTGGTAGACCACTACCTCATCGTCATACTATTGTTGTGAGCTTTGAACCATTTGAAGATGATTGTGTAGAAGTGAGAACATCATTAGAAGAAGTGATTCAGGAATATAAAGAGAGTGGAAAAGATTTATTTATTTCTGGTGGGGCTTCCATCTATAAGCAGTCTTTACCTTATGTTGACCAATTGTTGATTTCTAGAATTAAAGGAACACATGATGGAGAAACTTATTTTCCGGATTTTGATGGATATGGTTTTGTTTTAAAGGAAGTTAAACCATTTGAAACATTTGATTTGGAAATTTATCAAAGAGGTGCCCAATGAAAAGAATTATATTTTTAATCTTTAGATTATTATACAGAATACCTGGATGGTTATTAACTATTCATCGTTATAATAAAAATAAAGAGAACATCAGTTTTGCACAAAGATTCTATTTTATTCAAGAATTGGTTAGAAAAGTCAATCAAAAATCAAGAGTTCAGATTCATTGTTATGGTAAAGAGAATTTACCTGAAGAACAGGGTTATTTAATGGCTCCTAATCATCAGGGATTATTTGATGCCTTGATTTTATTTGGAACACATGATAAACCATTTAAGTTTATTGTAAAAAAAGAGTTAATGCATGTCTTTGTCTTAAAAAATGTATTACATATGGTTGATGCTTTAGCCATTGATCGTGAAAATATTCGTGCTTCAGTCAAAGTCATTAGACAAGCTTCAAAAGATATGGCTGCTGGTACAAGCTATGTCATCTTCCCTGAGGGAACACGATGCCGTCAACAAAACAAAATGCTTGAATTTAAAGGTGGAACTTTTAAATCTGTTATGGATGCAAAAAAACCAATTGTGCCAGTCGCATTAATTGATTGTTATAAAGTGTTTGATAATAACTCTATTGAAAAAGTAGATGCTCAGATTCATTATTTACCACCTATCTACTATGATGAATATAAAGATATGAATAGTACAGAAGTTGCAAGTATGGTACAATCAAGAATAGAAAAGTGTATCAACGAAAATGAGAATAAATTTTAAAAAGAATTTATTCTTTTTTTTCTTATGTATTTTTTCACAAAACATTGATGAATTCAAAATAATTTGTATTTTCTGTTTGTTTTGAACCTAAAAATAAGTGGGAAAACAGCGAAAAAAACTTGATATATAAACGCTTTCAAGATATAATATATATAGTTCAAAAAAGGAATGGGAAGGAGAATTTTTTTATGAACAAATTATTAAAAGTTTTAGCTGCATCTGCTTTAGTGGCTACTGTTTTAGTTGGATGTGGTAAAAAAGGAGAATCAACTGGAGGAGCTGCTGAAGGTGCAAAATATGCAAAAGCTGGATTTGGTATGATTATTGAACCTGGTGATACAACAAGTACAACTATGGCAACAGTGGGATTGGATGCTGAAGGTAAAATTAATTACATCGATGTAGATGTTATCCAAACTCCTAATGGAAAAGACGAAACTAAAACTAAAAAAGAATTAAAAGAAGACTATGGAATGAAATCTGTTTCTGCTTCAATGGGTAACATTGAAGGTGGTGCAGAATGGTATGAACAAATTGCTAAATTTGAAGAATTCTGTAAAGGTAAAACTTTAGACGAAGTTGCTGCAATTGAAACAGAAAAACGTGATGAAGAACATACTTCAGTACCAAAATCTGGTTCTGATTTAGCAGCTGGATGTACAATGGATATTGGTGCATTTAAAGAAGCTGTAGCAAAAGCTGGTCAAAATATGACAGAAGTTAATGCTGCAAAAATTGGTTCTGGTGAAGTTGCTAGCTGGGATGGAAAACAAAAAAATACAACAACTGCTGCAGTTGCATTAGATGCTGACGGAAAAGCTGTATGGGCTTATGTAGATGTTTCTCAAAATCCAAATGGAAAAGATGAATCTAAATCTAAAAAAGAATTACAATCAGATTACGGAATGAAATCTGTTTCTGCTTCAATGGGTAACATTGAAGGTGGTGCAGAATGGTATGAACAAGCTGCTTCATTTGAAAAATATGTTGTTGGAAAAACAGCTGAAGAAGTTGCTGCAACTGAAACAGAAAAACGTGATGAAGAACATACTTCAGTACCAAAATCTGGTTCTGATTTAGCAGCTGGATGTACAATGGATATTGGAGCATTCTTAGAAGCAGTAGCTGAAGCATTTGCTAACGCTCAATAAAAAATGATGAAAACCATGAAAAATTCATGGTCAATGGAGTCAACTTAGTAAGTTGGCTCTTTTTTATTTTTTTGGAAATAAAAGAGTGTCTTTTTTACTTGTAGTTA
>NZ_CAXSKY010000016.1:0-57876 GCF_964238065.1 Clostridium sp. AUH-JLR23 | reverse complement strand
GTGGTTGGTAGTACGAAACCTCCACAGTGGACTTTCACCACCAAGTTTTATGCCATGCGTGGCACACACAAAAAAAGAACCAAAGTATTACCTTAGTTCTTTTACTGTATGACCATAGGTATTCATTTCTTTTTGAATTTGTTTTATATACATAATTTTTGCTTTTTGATATATATTTTTATCCTTTAATAATTGCTTACAATAAGGATTTTTTTCACGTAAATAATACAAGTTAACCCAATGACATGAATAATCTTTTTGATTCATAGTTGGATATAGCCAATTTTCATGTAGTAAAATAGCATTTTTATATCCTTTTTTTGCTCTTTTTTGTTGAAGATAACTTTTTATATCTTCAAAAATAATTTCCGTATGTCCATCACTATAATAAATTTTAATATAATGATGAAATCTTTCAGCTAAAATAATAGTGTTATTTGACGGCAATAATTTCCACTTCTATAAGTGCGCCTTTTGGTAAGCTTCCTACTTCAATAGCACTTCTAGCAGGATAAGGCTCTACAAAATATTGAGCATAAATGCTATTAACAGTATTAAAATCTTTCATATCGTCTAAAAATACTGTTGTCTTTACAACATGAGAAAAATCTAAATTTTGACTTTCAAGTAATCCTTTGACATTATCTAAAGCCTGTTTTGTTTGTGCTTCGATTCCTTCTGGCATTTCACCAGTTTGAGGATTCAAAGGAATTTGACCAGAGAAGAAAATAATATTTCCTAAATCAATACCCTGACTATATGGTCCAATAGCTCCTGGTGCTTTATCCGTTGATATAACTTTTTTCATTATTATTACCTCCTATGTTGTTCAATATTATAACAAATTTTCATCATAGAAACTACTGTTTATATAAAATATTATTTTTAACTTTAAAAACAGAAAAACTTTATGTTTTCACATAAAGTTTTACGCTGTTGCTTTTTCTGTTTCTTCGATCATTTCTGGTTTCACCATTTTCATAGCTTTCATTGCTTCTCTGGCTTTATAGAAACCTTTGGCTATGTTCAATCCATGATCTCCAATTCTTTCAAAATCTGTAAGAATCTTTGTATAGACAACACTGTTCTCTGTTGTACATTTTTTATCTTTCAATCTCTTAAGCTGATTCACTGTAAACTGATGATGTGTCTTGTCTATGTTCTCTTCTATTACATCAACTTTGTCTACAATGCTACTGAACTCATCATAGTTCATGATTCTCAGCTCATCTAGTATATTGACACAAAGACTGCTCATGATTCCTATCTCATCCATGGCTTCATGTGAGAATCGTCTGTCTTCACTTTGAAGTAGCTCGGCCCTTTGGGCTATGTTCACCGCATGATCTCCAATTCTTTCAATGTCTGATGATATCTTCATGAATAAACCAATGGCCTGTGATCCTTCTAATGGAAATTCTGTTGAAATCGCATTTGTTGTAAAGTCTACGATATTTTTATTCAAATAGTTAATATATTCTTCATTCTTTTGTAGCTTTTCATATTTGTCTTCCTTGAACTCTATCAAAAGTTCAAATGATTTGCGGACATTGTCTATTGCAACATCTAGCATGTTCTGTGTTTCATTGAACAACTGCGTATTCGCAATAGCACTTGTTCCAATATGATAGTCGTTTGTAAAGATACCAAAGTCTAAGTATTTTAACTGCATCTTTCCTTCCAATTCTGGCTTTTCTGGTAAAATAATGAATGATAAATCGACCAGTTTTGTTCCAATTGGCAACAAGATGATTGTTGTCACAACATTAAATACTGTATGTACATTGGCAATTTGTGCAGCAACATTTGTTGGTGTTAATGATGCCATAAACGCAGCAAATGGTGTTGTCATACTAATAATAACAAAGATAATTGTTCCTATAATATTGAATGATAAGTGAATAATTGTTGTTCGCTTTGCATTTCTATTTGTCCCTATTGATGCAAGAACAGCCGTAATACATGTTCCGATATTTTGTCCAAATAAAACATAAATAGCTGATGGTAAAGTTACAACTCCACTCATCGCTAACGCCTGTAAAATACCTACTGACGCTGATGATGACTGAATGATGGCAGTAAAGACTGCACCTACTAAAATACCAATCAATGGATTTTGGAAGTTTGCGACAATACTTGCAAATTCTGCAGACTCTCTTAATGGCGCCATTGCTGTTGACATCATTTCCATTCCCATAAATAAAATACCTAAACCAGCAATAATTTCACCAATTGCATCAAGTTTCTTGCTTTTGAAAAAGGCAATCAACACAACCCCAATAAAAGCAATAATAGGTGCTAAAGCTGTAATATCCAAGGCAATCAACTGTCCTGTGATTGTTGTCCCAATATTGGCACCCATGATGACCCATACAGCATTTTTCAATTGCATAAGTCCTGCATTAACAAAGCCTACAATCATAACTGTTGTTGCTGATGAAGATTGAATAATCGCTGTTATCAGTGCTCCAACTGCAACCCCTAAAAAACGATTTGTTGTCAATTTTTCCAAAATTGACTTCATCTTATTCCCGGCAGCCAACTCTAAACCATTTGACATCATTGTCATCCCATAAAGGAATAAAGCCAACCCTCCAAGCAAAGAGAATATGTTTGTCAGTTCCATCATGTCCCTCCTATTTATACACAAGTAAAACTTAACATATTCCTAACATAATGTAAATATTTTTAACATAATCTTAACATTTCTATCGACATTTTTCATATATTTTCTAAATCATAAAGCTATATATTATATAGGTTCTTTTATCTCATAAATGTCTTTCGCTGCTAAGTTTTTGAGAAAAATATCACGATTTCACAAAAAATCTTTCAGCCAATTCTGGATACCCTATTTCTAACGCTTTTTGAAGTTGGTTCATTTCTTTATTGACTGCATTGATTTTTGCATATATCAATATCAAGATACATAATCCAGCTACAAAACCAATGGAAAAAAGATAAACTATTAAGGCCTGTTGTTGAACTTTTGTTATTCCTAAACCACCTACGCCAACAATACATATTATCAAAATGATCATAGCACGTATCCATCCCTTTTGTTTAGCATCATGGTTTCTTTTTATAACTTGATACATAGAATGAATCTCATCTAATGTATATTCCCTATTTTTTATCTTTTCTAACATGGACTTAGGTAGTCCTTTATTATAAATAACACGATATTTCATTATCCCATCCCCTTTTATAACAATTATAACATATCCAGACTTTTCATGGTTAAAATATCAGATTGATTGATCAATTCATTGTAAAGCATAAATTATATAGTTTTGTTTACGTAAAAAGGTAATGTTCATCATAGATGCCCATTACCTTCTCTATTTATTTCATTTTTGCAAGTTCACTTGCTTTACCAATATAAGAAGCTGGTGTCATATTCACTAAAGTTTCACGGTCTTCATCAGAAAGAATATCTAAACTTTCAGCAAATTTCAAAATATCTTCTTTAGAAATACTTTTTCCTCTTGTTAGAGCTTTTAAAGTATCATAAGCATCAGGCACACCATATTTTCTTAACATTGTTTGAATTGGTTCAGCTAAAACTTCCCATTTTTCATTAAGATCATATGCTAATTTTTCTTTATTCACTACACATTTAGCAAGTCCATTTAATGTTTCATTCATAGCCTGTAAAGAATATCCAAAAGCTAATCCTAAATTTCTTTGACTAGAAGAATCAGATAAATCTCTTTGCATACGAGATTTTGGTAACTTATTAGATAAAGCTACACAAATATGATTTGACATATCTGCATTGGCTTCACTGTTTTCAAAACGAATTGGATTGACTTTATGAGGCATTGTACTACTTCCTACTTCTCCTTGAACTGGAATCTGTTTAAAGTATTCCATAGAAATATAAAGCCACATATCAACATCTAAATCCATTAAAATATTATTGAAATGACGAATACCGTCTAAAATATGACAAGTATAATCATGACTTTCAATTTGTGTTGTTAATGGATTGAAAGTTAAACCTAAATATTCTTCAACAAATTTCTTAGCTTGTGCAGGCCAGTCAACATTTGGAAAAGCTGTTAAAATAGCACTATAATTTCCTGTTGCACCATTGAATTTTGCTTTAATCTGAATATTTTTAATATTTTCAATACTAGAAGCAAAACGATAAGCATAGACTTTAAATTCTTTACCAATTGTTGTTGGTGTCGCTGGTTGACCATGTGTATGTGCCAACATGGCATCATCACTATGTTCAATTGCCCATTTATTCATTGCATCTACAACTTCATTTGCTTTTTTTAACCAGACATCTTGTAAACCATGTTTAATCATACAAGCATAAGACGTATTATTGATATCTTCTGAAGTACAACCGATATGAACAAAGCTGATTAAATCATCGTAACCCATTTCTTTTAAAGTATTACCAATATAATATTCTACAGCTTTAACATCATGACGTGTTGAAGATTCAATCTCTTTAATTTTGGCAAAAGCTTCTTCATCAAAATGATTAGCTATATCTTCAATTTGTTTCATATTGGCTTGATCAAAATTCTTTAAGATATCACTTTCAATATTTTCAATCAAGAACTTTAACCACTGAATTTCTACATATACACGATATTTAACTAAAGCATATTCACTAAAATATTGGGCAAAAGCATCTTTGACATTACTATAACGTCCATCTAAAGGACAAAGTGTCATACTTTCAAAAATTTGTCTTTCCATTTATTTACCACCTTTAAAATAATTTACACCTGCTTCAAATAATTTCTGATCCATTTCACCATAAATATTCTTATTTCTATTTTCACCTTGACGTTCACTATGAGCCATTTTTCCTAATACACGTCCATTACTTGAAACAATACCTTCAATAGCCATCATTGATCCATTAGGATTATATGGTGAAACCATAGTTGGCTGATTGTTTTCATCTACATATTGACTAAAAACCTGCCCATTTTCAAATAATTGTTCAATGACTTCTTTTGGAGCAACAAAACGTCCTTCTCCATGAGAAATAGGAACAGTATGAATATCTCCTACATTCACACCTGTTAACCAAGGTGATTTTACAGAAGCAATTCTTGTATTCACCATCTGAGATAAGTGACGACCAATTGTATTGAATGTTAATGTTGGATCATTTTCATCCATATCTTTAATATGTCCATAAGGAAGTAATCCTAATTTCACTAATGCCTGGAATCCATTACAAATTCCAATCATCAATCCATCACGATTTTCTAATAAATCATCAATGGCAGCTTTTAGTTTTGGACTTCTTAAAACTGTCGCAATAAATTTACCAGATCCTTCTGGTTCATCACCAGCACTAAATCCACCAGGTAACATCATAATTTGTGATTGACGAATAGCCTTTTCTAATTCTTCAACAGAATCTTTCATTTCTTGAGCTGTTTTATTTCGCATCAAGACAAGTTGAACTGTTGCGCCAGCACGTTCAAAAGCACGTTTTGAATCATATTCACAGTTTGTTCCTGGGAATACTGGAATAACAACTTTGACTTCATCATATGTCTGTTTTGCTTTTAATTCACTTCTTTGATGACAGTCTTTCACAATCATATCACTTGTTGGAGCTTTTTCTGTTGTTGGATAAACATCATTTAAAACAGATTCATAAACTTGATAAGCTTCATCTAATGATAAAGTTTCATCACGATATATCATAACAGATGAATCAACTGTATGTCCAATAATTCTTGTATGTGGCAGTGTCACAACTGAATCATTTTCAACTTCTAAGATGATATGTCCATAATCTTTTTGAACGAAGCTTTCTAATGCCAATTCATCATTCAATTGTACACCAATTGCATTTCCAAATGCCATTTTATAAACAGCTTCAATCACACCACCATCTTTGACAGTATAAGCACTATAAACCTGTTTATTTTTCATCAATTCCATAATACCATCATATTGTGCTTTTAAAGCATCAAAGTCAAAAATATGGAATTCATCTTTTGGTAACATCACTTCTACCAAAGTATGATGAGCTGCTTTTAATTCTGGTGTCATCACATCTTGCACATCTCCACCAGTAATCGCAAAAGAGACAAGTGTTGGTGGCACATGTATATCTTCAAATGATCCTGACATAGAATCTTTTCCTCCAATAGATGGAAGTTTCATCTCAGATTGAACACGATATGCACCAAGTAATGCTGCAAATGGTTTTCCCCATTTTTCTGGAATATCAAGTAATTTTTCAAAGTATTCCTGGAAAGAGAAACGAATTGTATGATAATCTCCACCCATTGCGACAATTTTCGCAATAGATTCAACAATCGCATAAATAGAACCATGATAAGGTGACCATTTTGAAATGACAGGATTATAACCATAACTCATGATTGAACATGTTGTTGTTTCTTTTTGTAATACTGGAATTAAAGCGACCATACCTTCAGTTTCAGTTCTTAAAGTCTTTCCACCAAATGGTGATAAAACAGTTCCATTACCGATAGATGAGTCAAATCTTTCCACCAATCCTTTTTGGCTACAAACAGATAAACGACTTAAAACATCTTTTGAAGTTTTGACAAATGATGTCTGTTTCACTTCATCAAAAGGTGTCTGATCAAAATCAGGTAATTCAACATGAATATTCTGATAACGTGAAGCTCCATTCTTATCTAAGAAGCCACGATCAATATCAACAACAGTCTGTCCCATATAAGACATTGTTAAACGGTTTTTGTCAGTGACTGTTGCGACTTTGACAACTTCAAGATTTTCCTGATCACAGGCATCTTTAATGAAAGCTTCATCACGAGGATCAATCACAATAGCCATACGTTCCTGAGATTCAGAAATCGCTAATTCTGTTCCTGTTAAACCTTCATATTTCTTTAAGACAGCATCTAAATTGATTTCCAGTCCATCTGCCAATTCACCTACGGCTACACAGACTCCACCTGCCCCAAAGTCATTACAACGTACAATACGTTTTGACACTTCAGGATTTCTAAATAATCTTTGAATTTTTCTTTCTTCTACTGGATTTCCTTTTTGAACTTCAGCTCCAGCTGTTGTTGTGGTTTTTAATTCATGTGATTTTGATGAACCTGTCGCTCCACCAATACCATCACGACCAGTACGTCCACCAATCAATAAAACAATATGTCCTTTTAATGGTTCTAAACGTTTCACCTGATCTTTTGGTGCAGCTGCCACAACGGCACCAAGTTCCATACGTTTTGCAAGGAATCCATCATCATAAATTTCATGGACAAAACCAGTTGTTAAACCAATCTGGTTTCCATAACTTGAAAAACCGTGAGCTGCTTCCTGACAGATTTTACGTTGAGGAAGTTTTCCTTTCATTGTTTCGTCTAATGGCTGTCTTGGATCTCCAGCTCCTGTAATACGCATAGACTGGTAAACATAAGCACGTCCTGAAAGAGGATCACGAATGGCACCACCTAAACATGTTGCTGCCCCACCAAATGGTTCAATTTCTGTTGGATGGTTATGTGTTTCATTTTTAAACATCAATAGCCATTCTTCATCACCTTCATTGGTATGAACAGTCAATTCTACAGAACAGGCATTAATTTCTTTAGAAACTTCTAAATCATCTAAATAGCCTGTTTTTCTTAATTCTTTCATAGAAATCGTTGCTAAATCCATTAAAGTTAATGGACGATCTGTATTCACACCATAAACCAAATGACGTGATGTTTTATAATTTTCAACATCTTTTTCTAAAATTTCTTTAAATGCACCATTTTCAATGTCTAAATCTGTAATGATTGTCGCAAATGTTGTATGACGACAATGATCAGACCAATATGTATCTAATACCTTTAATTCAGTTTCTGTTGGATTACGTTTTTCTTCATTTTTAAAGTAATCTTGAGTGACTTTTAAATCATCTTCATTCATGGCCATACCATTATCTTGTATAAAGCGTTTTAATTCATCATCACTCATATCCATAAATCCATCAATAATTGGAACAGGGTTAATATGTACATCTTCATCATTCAAATGTTCTGGTTTATCTAATGAAGCCAAACGCTGATCTACTGGATTAATCAAATAATTTTGAATATCTTTGACATCATCATCAGATACCTGTCCTTCTAAAACAATTAATTTGGCACATTTGACCTTAACATTTTTTTCACCTGTTAAAACCTGAAAACATTGCTCACAGGCATCAGCTCTCTGGTCATATTGTCCAGGTAAAAATTCAATCGCAAAAGCTTTTTGATGTTCATTTAAAGGATAATCTTCCTGATAAATTTCATCAACCATAGGTTCACTTAAAATTGTTGGAATCCCTTGTTTAAGAACATCTTCACTGACACCTTGAAGATCATAACGATTCACAACATGAACATCTGTCACTGTTTCTATTTTTAATTGTGTCTGAATATTATTTAATAACTCATTCGCTTCAATAGCATATGCACTTTTCTTTTCAACATATACACGATAGACTTTACTCATCTTTTCACCTCAATTTAATCCAATATCTTTACGATAATATTTACCATCAAACTCAATAGTCTTGGCAGCCTGATAAACTTTATCACGTGTTTCCTCTAATGTTTGACCATAGGCACAAATATTTAAGACACGTCCTCCATTTGTTACAAGCTCACCATTTTGATTGATAGCAGTTCCAGCATGGAAAATCACGATATCTTCATCAACCTGATCAATACCCGTAATAACCTTGCCTTTTTCATAGCTTCCTGGATAACCTTGACTTGCTAAAACAAGACAGGCCACATGTTCGTCTTTCCATTGAATATCAATATCTTTTAATGTTTTTGTACTTACAGCATACATAATATCAAATAAATCTGTATCTAATCTTAAAAGAATAGATTGTGTTTCAGGATCTCCAAAGCGAACATTGAATTCAAGAACTTTTGGTTGATTATTTTCGATCATCAAACCAATAAAAACAACACCTCTATAATCCATATGATCAGCTTTTAAACCAGCCATAAATGGTTCTAGAACATCTTTTTTCAAAATCTCTTCCATTCCCTCTGGTAAGAAAGGATTTGGAGAAACAGTTCCCATACCACCTGTATTTGGTCCTTTATTTTCATCATAGATTTGTTTATGATCCTTAGCACTCACCATGGGAACGATTGTTTCACCATCAGTAAAACAAAGAAGTGAACATTCAAATCCAGTTAAGAATTCTTCTAAAACAACTGTTTTTCCAGCTCCGTCTAAAGCTCCTTCTATCATCATTTCCTGTAAAGCCAGCTTTGCTTGTGATTCATTTTCACAAATCACAACACCCTTACCAGCTGCCAATCCATCTGCTTTGACAACAACAGGATAATCAAATGAAGTTAAAGCTTCAATAGCCTCTTCATAAGAGTGAACTTCCTGATAGGCGGCAGTAGGAATATGATGTCTTTTCATAAAATCCTTAGAAAAAGCTTTACTTCCTTCCAAAGTTGCAGCCTGTTTCGTTGGGCCAAAAACTTTATGTCCATGACTTTCCAATAAATCAGCTAATCCCATGCATAAAGGCACTTCAGGTCCAATCACTGTAAAATCAATCGCATGTTCTTCAACAAATTTTAAAATACTATCTAAATCTTCTACATGACCAGGATGACAAGTTCCAATTTCAGCCATACCTGGATTTCCTGGTATAGCATGAATTTCATCAACTTTCTGGCTTTTATTTAAAGCATAAGCAATCGCATGTTCACGACCACCACTACCAATAACTAATACTTTCATGGTTTCCTCCTCTTATGATTTTGGATATACAACTTTAAATTTTTCACACACAACTAACATGTCCTTATGAAACTGCTGACCCATATTTTCCATTTCCTGTGTAAAAAAATCTGCATGTATTTTTCGCCAATAATCAAGCGTACGATCTCCCTCTCCCTCTAAATAAGCATGCTCATCATTCACTTGATCAAAGGGAATGATGGTAACTTCTGTCGTTTGAATGATACATACAGCATGATCTTGTTTATCTAAGATTATGCTGTAACTTCCAACCTGTGGTAGAGGTTCATCGTATTGGACATATATGGGATAAGCTGAAGATGTTGCTGTTTTGATTTTCAGTAATGTCAGTAAAGCAAGCCCATTGGCATGACTACCATACTGCCATGCATCGTAACTATCTCCAGCTTCTTTGTCCAAAAACTTGTCCCACATCTGTTTAGCATTCATTATTTATATCTTAATGTCTAAAATGTCTATATCCACTAAAGACCATTGGAATATTCTTTTCATTACACAAATCAATAGAATCCTGATCTCTGATACTTCCACCTGGTTGAATAATAGCGCCAACTCCTGCCTTGGCAGCAACTTCAACACAGTCATTAAATGGGAAGAAAGCATCACTAGCTAAAACTGAGCCTTCGAAATTCTTATCAGGATTGTTTCTAATAGCATTTTCCAAAGCCCAGACACGTGAAGTCTGTCCTCCACCAATAGCCAAAGTCACACCATTTTTCACAATACAGATTGCATTTGATTTGACATATTTGACAACTTTCATACCAAATTCCATATCTGTTAGCTGTTCTGGTGTAGGCTTTGCTTCAGTGACAACTTTCATTTCATCAATCATCTTTGTATTTAACTCTTGGACAAGCACTTTACCTTCAAGATATTTAATATCATATTTGGCATCTCTGGCATCTAAATTCTTTAATTTTAAGATACGTAAGTTTTTCTTTTTCTTTAAGATTTCCAAAGCATCCACATCAAAATCAGGTGCTGCAACGATTTCTAAGAAAATCTTATGCATCTGTTCAGCTGTCTGTTTATCAATTTTATAGTTCACGGCTACAATTCCACCAAAGATAGATTGTGGATCTGCTTCATAAGCTTTCATATAAGAATCATAACCAGTTTCACCAATCGCAACCCCACAAGGTGTTGAATGTTTAATAGCCGCTGTAACAATCTGATCACCAAATTCTCTCACTAAAGCCACAGCTCCATATAAATCGTTGACATTATTGAAAGAAATTTCTTTTCCATGTAATTGTTCATAATCTAATAATGATTTTTGAACATAGCTGTCTTCATATTTATTAGCTGCCTGTTGAGAGTTTTCTCCATAACGTAAATGTTCCACTTTCTTTAATGAAATGTTTAAAGTATCAGGGAATTCATCATGACATACATCTGCAAAATAACGTGAAATCATGGCGTCATAAGCCCCTGTTGTACTAAAAGCTTTATAAGCAAGACGTAATCTGAAATCATAATCAGTCTGATTGTTTTCAATAGCTTCTAAGACTTTTGCATAATCACTTGGATCAGTGACAATCAAAACATCTTTGAAGTTTTTAGCAGCACTTCTAATCATAGAAGGTCCACCAATATCAATATTTTCAATCATATCTTCCATTGGTTTTCCAGCTCTTAAAGCTTTTTCAAATTCATATAAATTCACACAAACCAAATCAATAGGTTGAATATGATGTTCTTGAACTGTTTTCACGTGTTCTGGATTATCTCTTTTAAATAAAAGTCCACCATGAACTTTAGGATGTAAAGTTTTCACTCTCCCATCCAACATTTCAGGAAAACCAGTGACATCATCAATCGCAATACAGTGAACACCATTGTCTTCTAAAACTTTCATTGTTCCACCAGTAGAAACAATTTCAAATCCGAGTTTCACTAAACCTGATGCAAAATCAACAACACCATCTTTATTTGTTACAGAAATCAAAGCTCTTTTCACTTAAATCACCTTTGCCCTTCCATTTTCTACTTTTATTCTTCCATCACAATATAACCCGACAACTTCAGGTAAGATGCGATGTTCAATCTCTAAAACTCTAGCCTGTATATCTTCTGGTTTATCTAAATCCGAAATATCACAGGCAACCTGCTTAATGATAGGACCACCATCTATTTCACTGCTGACAAAATGAACAGTCGCCCCACTGACTTTCACGCCTCTATTCAAAACAGCTTCGTGGACATGCATTCCGTACATACCTGCCCCACAAAATGAAGGAATCAATGAAGGATGAATATTGATAATCTGATTTGGATAGGCATCAATCAGTTCATCTGTTAAAATGGCTAAATAACCAGCTAAAACAACCAAATCAATGTTTCTTTCCTTTAACATTGATACAATCAATGTATCATTCTTTTTGACAACTGCTGTTTCAATCCCTGCTTTTTGAGCACGCTGTAAACCATAAGCTTTTTGACGATTAGAAATCACAAGTTCAATCGTTCCATTGATTTTTCCAGCCTGACAGGCATCAATAATTGATTGCAAATCTGTGCCACCACCAGATATCATCACAGCAATCTTTAACATAACTGAACTCCTTTTTGACCTTCTTCAATATGTCCAACAACATAACAATGATCACCTGCTTCTTCAATAGCTTTCATAGCTGTGTCAACATCTGCAGGATCTAAAGCAATCACCATTCCTAGTCCCATATTAAACGTATTATACATCATCTGTTCTTCGATTTGTCCATTCTTTTGAATCAGATTGAAAATAGGTGGGATAGGATAACTATCTTTACGAATGAGGGCTAATGCATGATCTGGTAACATTCTTGGAACATTTTCATAAAATCCTCCACCTGTAATATGTGAGCATCCTTTAACTTGAACACCAGCTTTTTTGATATTTTTTAAAGCTTTGACATAAATTCTTGTTGGTGTTAATAATGTTTCACCCAATGTTCCATTTAATTCATCATAATATGTTTCTAATGATTCTTTTGTGATATCAAAAACTTTTCTCACAAGTGAAAAACCATTACTATGCACACCACTAGATGCGATACCAACCAAAACATCACCAGCTTTGATATTTGAACCATCAATAATATCTTTTTTATCAACAACACCTACTGCAAAACCAGCCAAATCATAATCATCTTCAGGCATTAATCCTGGATGTTCTGCTGTTTCACCACCAACTAATGCACACTCAGATTGAAGACAACCTTGAGCAACCCCTTTAACAATGGTTGCAATTTTTTCGGGATAGTTCTTTCCACAGGCAATATAATCCAAGAAAAACAACGGCTCTCCACCACTACATGCAATATCATTGACACACATTGCAACAGCATCAATACCTATTGTATCATGTTTATCCATCACAAAAGCTAATTTCACCTTTGTTCCACAACCATCAGTTCCTGATAATAAAACAGGTTCTTCCATATTTTTAATGGCACTTAAATCAAATGCTCCAGCAAAACCACCAAGTCCACCAATGACTTCAGGACGCATCGTTGCTTTGACATGTTCTTTCATTAATTCTACTGATTTGTATCCAGCTTCAATATCTACACCAGCTTTTTTATAATCCATACTTTTTCTCCTTATTTATTTTCCATTCTTGCTAAAACGGCTTTATAAGTTTCAATTAAATCACCAATATCTTGTCTAAAGACATCTTTATCATATTTTTGATTTGTATCAACATCCCATAAACGACAAGAATCAGGTGAAATTTCATCTGCCAATAAGATTTGACCATCTTCAGTTTTACCAAATTCAATTTTAAAATCTACTAATTTTAAATTTAATTTTAAGAAGAATGCTTTTAATAATTCATTAATCTTTAATGTTGTTTCACGGATATATTTTAATTCATCACGCGTTGCCAGTCCCAATGCTACAGCATGATCATCATTGATTAATGGATCACCATAGTCATCATTTTTATAACTTAATTCGAATATTGGTTCATCTAAGACAATACCTTCTTTTGCTCCTAATCTTTTACAGAATGATCCTGTTGTAATGTTTCTAATAATGACTTCTAATGGGAAGATTTCTACTTTTTTAACACGAATATCTCTTTCATTGATTTTTTCAATCATATGTGTCTTGATTCCTGCTTCTTCTAACATATCAAAAATAATACAAGAAATCGTATTATTTAAGACACCTTTTCCTTCAAACTGATCATGTTTCACACCATTACCAGCTGTTGCATCATCTTTATAATGAATGATGTATTCATTTGGATTTTCTGTTTCATAAACTTGTTTTGCTTTTCCTTCATATAATAATTTTGCCATTGTTTTGTTCTCCTTTTTTATTGATATTTTTCCATAACTTCCTGATTTGCTTTCATTGCCTGTTTTTCATTATCCTGACGGAAGGCGATGAGTTTTGTTTTTAATTCTTCATGATGTACAGCCATCATCTGTAATGCTAAATAAGCTGCATTTTTACTTCCATTGATAGCGACTGTTGCAACTGGGATACCAGAAGGCATTTGGACAATTGACAACAAAGCGTCCATACCATCTAATGTTGCGCCACTTAGTGGAACACCAATAACAGGTAATACTGTTTGAGATGCGACAACACCTGGTAAGGCAGCGGCCATACCTGCTGCTGTAATTACAACCTCTGTCCCATTTTGATTGATTTCCTTCATAAACTCACTAAGTCCTAGATGAGCACGATGAGCTGATAAACATCTCACCTGAACTTCAACACCATAATCTTTTAAAATTTGAATAGCTGGTTCAACTTTAGGTAAATCACTTGTTGAACCCATAATCACTGCTACTTTCATTTCTCCATCTCCTTCTATTTAAAATAATCCAACAATCTTGCCATCTTCATCAATATCCATATTCACGGCAGCTGGTTGTTTTGGTAATCCAGGCATACGCATAATATCGCCACTAATAGCGACTAAAAATCCTGCACCTGTATTTGGAATCAAATCATTGATTTCAACCACAAATCCATGAGGACGACCAAGCAATGTTGGATCATCAGATAATGAATATTGTGTTTTTGCGACACAGATTGGTAATTGACCTAATCCCTGTGCTTCATATTTTTTCATTTTATTCATGACCTTCTTAGTGAAAGTCACATCATCCCCACCATAGATTTCTTTTGCAATGACTTTGATTTTGTCAGCAATTGGTAAATTCAAATCATATAATGGCTCAAAATGAGCTTCTTTTGTATCTAAGACTTCTAATAATTTTTCAGCCAATTCAATGCCACCATCTGCTCCTTTTGCCCACACTTCACTAATGGCAACATCGACACCTTTTTGTTTACAGATTTCCTTTAATAATTCAAGTTCAGCCTTTGTATCGGTTGGAAAAGCATTAATAGCAACAACACTAGGCAAATGGTATTTATGAATATTTTCAATATGTTTTTCTAAGTTTTCAATTCCTTTTCTAAGGGCATCTAAGTTTTCTACTGCTAAATCTGTTTTCTTTACGCCACCATGCATTTTAAGCGCACGGACAGTTGCGACAATAACAACTGCATCTGGTTTTAATCCAGCCTGACGGCATTTAATATCTAAGAATTTTTCAGCACCTAAATCAGCTCCAAAACCAGCTTCAGTAATGGCATAATCACCTAATTTCATAGCTAAATTTGTTGCCATAACAGAGTTACATCCATGTGCAATATTCGCAAATGGACCCCCATGAACAAAGACTGGCGTATGATCAAGTGTTTGGACTAAATTGGGCTTAATAGCATCTTTCAATAATAATGTGACAGCTCCTGTGGCCTGAATATCATCCACCGTCACAGGTTCACCAGCATGATTATAAGCCACAATCATACGTCCTGCACGTTGTTTTAAATCTTCCAATGATGTTGCTAAACACAAAATAGCCATGACTTCACTCGCTACTGAAATATCAAATCCATCTTCTCTAGGAACACCATTGACTTTACCACCAAGTCCCACAACAATATGTCTTAATGCACGATCATTAAGATCCACACATCTTTTCCAGACAATCTGTCTTGTATCAATATCCAATGGGTTTCCCTGTTGAATAGAATTGTCTAACATCGCTGCAATTAAATTATTGGCAGTCGTAATAGCATGAATATCACCAGTAAAATGCAGATTGATATCTTCCATTGGAACAACTTGAGCATAACCACCACCAGCTGCACCACCTTTCACGCCAAAACATGGACCTAAGCTTGGTTCACGCATAGCCACAACAGATTTTTTCCCTAATTTATTCAAAGCTTGAGATAATCCAATCATTGTTGTTGTCTTTCCTTCACCTGCAGGTGTGGGATTAATGGCAGTCACTAAGATTAACTTTCCATTTTCTTTTTCCTTAAGTTGAGAAATCGCTTCTAATGAAATCTTAGCTTTATACTTACCATAAAGCTCCAAATCATCTTCATCAAGTCCAACTTTTTCAGCAATCTCCTTGATGGGTTTCATTTTTGCACTTTGTGCAATCTCTACATCTGTTAACATCATTAAACACCCTTTCTTTTTTTATTTTTAGGACCTCTTGACACTTTCTTTATATCACAAATTCATGGTTTTGACTATTGATATCGCTATCAATTTATGAAAAACCAAAAAAAGAGTCTAAACGTCCAGACTGTTGCCCAGACGGTCGACTCTTTCCCATTATACTCCATGTGGTCTATTCCACTTCCGTCAGTTGTATAACTAATTGAATAATATCATTTCTTACCTTTTTTTTCAATATTTATTCATATTTTTTACTGACTAGAAAGAAAAGATTGAATCGCATCATTAATTAATTCTTTATTCATAATAGAAGTTGGAATACAATCCCCATTTTTCATTTCTAATTCACCATTTCGAATCATTAAAATATAATGCATATTTACAAAATAACGGGGGTGCATCTGAAAAAAAGAATACTTTAATAACTTCGTTTTTGTTTTGGTTAAATCACCAAAATGTCCATAAAAACGCTGATGTGCAGTCACCACCTGTGTTTGAAAACGTCCATTTTCAATATAAACGATTTCCCCTGGTAAAAAACGTCGTATTCCTCCATTATCAAGATAGAAGATTTCCTCGTGATGTAATTTTTGGTAATGACTCCATATTCTTTGAAATTCACCATTAAACAGTTCTGGTAATTCCTGTTTTAAAAACATCTGATATCCATATGCCCGAAAACTTTCATGCATATGCGCATAATCATCACCAATATAGATAATCAAACATTCAGGATTCACATCATGTAAATACTCACCCATTAAAAAACCATTGTCACCATAAATACGATTTCCAATAAAAGCCACATCATAGCTTTCTCTTTGACGTAAAAATGCTATATTGACAAATTGATCATAGCTATCAATAGATATACCTTCTTCCATATGTGTCTGATATAATAATTCACTTAATTTTTCTATACAATCTTCATCATCCATACAAATAAATACTTTCATCTTCTTCACTCCTTATCCCTTTTTTTATTTTACCTATTCATTTTTAAATAAAAAATGCCACTTTCACTCCTGTTTGTGCATTTTTAGCACACTTTCGACTTATTTTTGCATAAGTCTGTTAAGGTATAAAGGAAACATATAAGAAAGGAGGACAATAATTTTATGGAAAGACATCGTTCCTTATGGAAAGCGTTTCTTTCAAAAGAAAAACTATTTCTAGTGACTGTCATTTTTATATTCATTATCATAAGCACTATTTATAGTTTTCAACAATCTATTTTTTCCAGTCCTGGTTATCAGGAAGCTTATCCTAATGCTGGACTTGAATTTTTTTACAGTTTATATCGTATTGGTACAAACCCATTTTTATTTATTTTACTGATGCTGTTGCTGCCAAATATCATGGCATATGATTTTTTAAATATGCATCAAACTCGCAGTGCTTACATGATTGAAACAAGATTAACAAGAAGACATTATTATCTGGAAGTCAGCATCAAAAATATACTTTTGACCTTTGGAGTGATCACCCTGATCCAGGTAGGCCTACTTATTTTCTGTCATGTCTTTTTAATTCCTATACATTTTCAAAGCATGACTTATCCTGATGGATACTATATCACGACTCAGCTTCTATGCCCTATTGAAGTGATCAATCTGATTCTTTTTATAACCCTCACTTCTTTAGGCTATGCTTTAATGTCCAGTGTTATTTTGGCATTACAGACTTTTATCACCAACAAATATGTCTATCGTTGTTGTGGTGTGATCATTGGTATTTTGCTGGTATTAATTCCTGCCTTGATTCAAGGATATTTACCTATTCCAGAAGCAGCTTTTCTTATTCAAATCAACAATTTAGTTGCATTAGGATTAGAACATGTTCGTGAAAATCCATTTGGTCTTTCACATCTTGCATTGTATACGATTTGTTTTTTCATATATGCCATAGTTTCTTATCTTTGTTTTCAGATCTTATTGAAAAGGAGAGAAACAAATGATTAAAAAATGGTTCAAACTTCTCGATGTGAAAGTCATGATCATATTGATTATGATGTTGTTTGCATCACCCATCCTTTGTGGAAAAAACACTTATACAATTTGTCTCATTTATTCGAATTATCTTTGTGTTTATATGAATAATGTCTTTTTATTAATGAACTATCAGTTTACAGCACAATGCAATCGCTTGCTTTCTCCTATTATCACAAGAATTGGTGAACAGAAAACATATACTTCCGTTTATTATTTCTTAATGATGGTCAGTTTTATTTATACAATGATTATTTATATAAGCTATGCTTTCTTTTTTGGTGGCATCTTACCAGAAGATATGTTTGTGACGATTTTATTTATGATTCTTAATCTTATTGTCACTTTTATTGAAACAACATTCATATATCTACAAATTGGTCAAAAAAAGAATTTTATTTATTTAGCTTTACCTATCTTTATGAACTTTTTATTTCATATTGTTTATACAAAACTATTTTAAGGAGGATTTATGTTAGATATTCAAGATTTAAGTATAAGTTTTCATAAACAACCCGTATTACAACATCTTTCATTTCATCTTGATGGTCATGAATGTATCTATATTCATGGTATCAATGGTTCAGGAAAATCAACACTTTTTAAGCTGATCTGCGATATTATCAAACCTACTTCAGGGACAATCACCAAAAAGAATGATTTACAGATTGGAGCTTTAATTGAAAATCCAGGTTTTCTAGAAAACGAAACTCTCGCTTATAATCTTCAATTCCTGGCTTCTTTAAAAAATCAATATGATAGCACTTATATTGAATCATTGTGTCAACAATTTCAATTAGATTTACATAGCTCCATGAAGTTAAAAAACTTTTCTGTTGGTATGCGTCAAAAAGCAGGTATCATTCAAGCCATTATGGAAAATCAGGAACTTATTTTATTAGATGAACCCACACGTGGTTTAGATCAGACATCTATTCATACATTCTGTCAGCTCATCAATCAATTACATGACAAAGGACATACCATTGTGATTGCTGCTCATGATTACTTACCAGATATCCATTATACACATATCTATCGTTTAGAAGAGGGACAATTATTCTTAGATGAAATGGATTAAAATAACTGTTATTTATGGCTTGCTTGTTTATTTTTTGAAATATCTTTATCAGGATATAACACCTTATATTCTTCTTCACTATCCCTTCTTTGATTTTCGATATCTTATTTTTGTTATCATCCAAATATTCTGGAGTTATATTTTCTATCAAATCGTTTATCAGTATCTCTATCTTGATACACTGATAAGCTTACGTCTTTCTAAACGAAAGAAACATGAGATTTTTTTGAAACAATGGTTCAAATATATAAGTTTTTATACATTGATTCACATTTTCTTTTTTATTTTCTTTTCTTTACCTTTATCTTTTGGACTAATCGCTCTACAATTGATCCTATGGAGTCTTGTTTTTATTTTTTTACTTGTATTCTATAAGATTTGGAGTTATCATTATGTATCAATGATATTGATTATGATTGGTATACATCTATTTATTTAAAGGAGGTTAATGATGGAACAATTAAATCAGGCAAATCATTATATTTATCAGGCTTTAGAAAAGCTTCTTGATATTTCTAAATATGATTCTATCAATGAAGAACAACGTAAAGAAATTTATGATGTGATTGATGACATTGAAGAAGCCCGTCATGCATTATATGAATTAAAAAATGAAATGCGCACACATACAGCCTAAAATAGATGTTTGATAACATCTATTTTTTTGTATAACGATGAATAAATTGAAAAATAGTCTGATAATATGTTTTCGCATCAGTAGAACAGCTTTGAGCATGACCAGCTCCTTTAATAATAAGTTTTTCTTTAGGGCAATTGGCTTTTAAATATAGTTCATCTATCATATCCACGGGGACAAAATCATCGTCCTGACCATGAATAAATAAAATAGGAATCTGACTTTTTTGAACCTGTTGAATAGGTTGAACATCTTCCAAAGCATAGCCTGCTCTTATTTGAGTCACAAGACTTGCCATATGCAAAGCCACTTCACTTTGCCACTTTTTCATAGGAATATGATATTGAAAAACATCCCAGACACTCGTATAACCACAATCTTCAATAACAGCCTTCACTTGTGATGGTAAATTTTCTCCAGCTACATCCATGACCGTAGCTCCACCCATAGAAACACCATATAAAATAATTTGAGCCTGTGGATTTTGAGATACAAGATAGTCAATCCATCCCATAATATCATAACGATCATCCCAACCCATTCCAATATAATCTCCTTCACTTTGTCCATGACCACGTAAATCAGGAATCAAAAGATTATATCCCTGCTCATAAAAATGTTTGACAGGTGAAATAATGCTGGAACTATCTCCTCGATACCCATGCACCATAATGGCATAAATGGGATTATTTTGTTCAATATAATAAGCATGTAAAAAAAGATCATCATAACTTGAAATAGAAAGATGAACACTCTTATCTTCTAACCATTTTTGAGCATCTTGGGTATCTTTTTGATAAAGTTCACTATCAAATAAGGAATGATTAGAATGGGGATTGAGGGTATAGTCATATAAATAATTTCCAATATATAAAGTGATACCCATGATAAATATTGTCAAAATCAAGATAATGATTGAAATGATTTTGATGATTTTTTTCATTTTTATGGTTTCACCTCTTTATATTTCATATTTTTTGCATATACTATGTTATAATCAGGAAAAAGGAGGAAGAATGATGGCATTTGAAAAAATAGATATAAATACTCTAGATATGAATACTTTTCAGGCCATTGGCAAAGACTGGATGCTTATAACGGCTGGTGATCATCAAAAAGTCAATACGATGACAGCTTCTTGGGGCGGTATGGGTGTTTTATGGGGACAAAACGTTGTTTATGCATTTATCCGTCCACAACGCTATACAAAACAGTTTGTTGACCAGCAAGAATGCTTCTCTCTATCATTTTTTGATGGATATAAGAAAGAACTTTCTGTTTTAGGTACAGTTTCTGGACGTGATCAAGATAAAATCAATCATGTTCATTTCCATACCACATATATTGATGGCGTACCTACATTTGAAGAAGCACATTTGGTCTTCATTGTTGAAAAAATCTATGAAGATGACATTAAACCTGAAAACTTTAAAGATACATCTCTAGATACAAAATGGTATCCTGATCAGGATTATCATCGTGTTTATATTGCTAAAATAAAAGGTGTTTATGTTCAAAGAACATAAGCCTTTTTATTATATATGCTTGTTTTTTCATAAATAAAACATCACTATCTATTGTTTCCGATATTTTGAAAATCTATTCAAAAAAAGTGATGCATACACATCACTTTACTCATCTTCTAATATAACGACTGTTCCCATTAACATGGGCTTTCATGTATCTCTTAAATCAAAACATATGCCTAAAACAGCATTGCCACCTTTTTCTTTTGCTTTTTCAGTTAAACGTTCTCAAGCATAATTTAAATATGTTTCCATATTCATTGCTAATCGGATTGCTCGAAAAGCATCATCATATGCAAAGATAATTCCTAAATCTTTCATATTTTATAAGTCTTATTTTTTGACAGGAATTTCTCCTTCCTGTAACCAGTCTTTATAACACTTTTCGTACATTTCGTCAGATTTCTTTTCAATATTTTGTTTTTGAATCGCAAAATCAGAGTCTATCTGTGGACCAAAGAATTGACAGATCTGCTGAAACATAACATCTGATTGTATCGGAACTTGTAAAATACCCATCAATGCAAATGAGATCGACATCCTGCCTGTCTATATTGATTGATTGCTTTCTCTTTAGCAGGACCATCTTCGACTTCTTTGCATGGTATAGATTTATTTATAGGGAATATGAGCTTCTTTTAAATAATGAATAACATCTGCCTTGAGATCTTCTGGAATCAAACAATCATGCATATCTTGAATTATCGCAATATTTTGAAATGAAATCATGAACATCGTCTCCTTTATCAATCTTTAATTTATGATTATTATCTTTCTTTTGAAATCATACCAGATGAGAATTAAAAAAACTTGATTATTGTTTAATTTTCTAAAGTTTCTTTATATTCTAAATATTCATCATATGTTGATAAACGATCAATACATCCCTGTGGTGTTAATTCAATAATTCTATTTGCAATTGTTTGTACAAATTGATGGTCATGAGAAGCAAATAAAACATTTTCTTTAAAACGAATTAATCCTTCATTAAGAGCCTGTATAGATTCCAAATCCAAGTGATTGGTTGGTTCATCCAAAACAAGCACATTGGCATTAGCCATCATCATTTTTGCCAGCATACATCTGACTTTTTCTCCACCTGATAAGACATTTGCTTTCTTTAAAGCTTCTTCTCCAGAAAATAAGACTCTTCCTAACCAGCCTCTTAAATCTTGTTCATAAGCATCATCTCCAGCATATTGTCTTAACCAGTCAACAAGCGTTAAATCACAATCATCAAAAAATTCATTGTTATCTTTTGGGAAATATGATTGAGATGTTGTCACTCCCCATTGGAAAGTTCCTGTATAATCTGTAATTTCACCCATGATAATCTTAAAAAAAGTTGTCACTGCCAGCTCATGATCTGAAACAAAAGCAACTTTATCTTTTGGTGAAATAGAAAATGAGACATGATCAAAGATTTGTTCACCATTTTGACTGTATCCTAAATCTTCAACAGTTAAAACAATATTTCCAACTTCTCTATCTGGTGTAAAACCAATAAATGGATATCTTCTTAATGATGGTTTAATATCTACCATCTCTAAGTTATCTAATAATTTTTTACGTGATGTTGCCTGTTTTGCTTTAGAAGCATTGGCACTAAAACGCGCAATAAATTCTTCCAATTCTTTTTTCTTTGCTTCAGCTTTTTTATTAATTTCTTTTGCCTGTTTTAACATCATCTGAGAATATTCATACCAGAAATCATAATTTCCTATATATAACTGAATTTTACTATAATCAATATCCGCAATATGCGTACAAACTTTATTCAAGAAATGTCTATCATGAGAAACAACAATGACTGTATTAGGGAAATTCAATAAGAAGTTTTCTAACCATGTGACACTTTTTAAATCCAAATGGTTAGTCGGCTCATCCAATAATAAAATATCAGGATTACCAAATAAAGCCTGTGCCAATAAAACTTTGACTTTTTGTTGGTCACCTAATTCTTTCATAAGCAAGTGATGATATTCACCTGTTACACCTAATCCATTTAAAAGAATCTCAGCATCAGTTTCAGCATTCCAGCCATCCATTTCCATAAACTCACCTTCAAGTTCAGCAAGTTCAATACCATCTTCATCATTAAAGTCAGCTTTACTGTAAAGCTCTTCTTTTTTTAACATAATTTCATAAAGACGTTTATTTCCCATTAAAACTGTTTTTAAAACTTCCTGATCATCATAAGCAAAATGATCCTGTTTTAATACAGATAATCTCTGTCCCGGTGTTATCACAACTTCACCTTTATTCGGTTCAATTTCTCCTGATAAAATCTTTAAAAAAGTAGATTTACCAGCCCCATTGGCACCAATAATTCCATAACAGTTTCCTTCAGTAAATTGAATAGATACATTTTCAAATAAAGCACGATCGCCATATCGCAAAGACACATTTTGAGTTGCTATCATTTTATTAATTCTCCTTTTTGACAAGTCCATTCTATTATACATGAAAGATATATTTTTGCAATGAAAGAGTATAAAGAATCATATTACATTTGCATAAAGCTTTCCATTTGACCCAAAACGTCATCCATCATTGGTAATGATGTAATATGTACATCAATTTGACATGTGTCACAAATAGAAACTAATGAGCTATAAACTCTTGGATTTCTAACAAAAATTTCCTGTGGTTTCCCAAATTTTTCTATAACTTTACTCAATTGTTGAATACATATAGAATCTTCATCATCTTCAGGTTTTAACATATATATATTAATAATTTCTTGTGAAAGCAAATCCATAACTAATAAAACAAGCGAACTGACTGGACGATCATATCTTTCATCTATAAAACCACCGGATAAATATGCCAAATCAATGATATACTGATTTTGCGTTTGTAGTAACTCTTTTAAATAATTGAGATATTGCTGATCTTCCAAATCTACAACATAGAATTTTTCTTGTTCTTCAGGTCTTTGTATAGCTTCATATTTCCAACCATGATGATCATGAGCAAAAAGTATCTCACCATTATCAAAATCCACAGCAACTTCGTGATTCATATAAGCTTTCATAAGTGGAATGAGATGCTTAAAAACTTGTACAATCACACTTGCCTGTTGATCATTAATTTCATAAGGATAAAATCTTGGCACAAATGAAAGAAAATATGGCCAATGTCCTTTTCCTCTATATTTTAATCCTAATTTTTTAATGATTTCTTTTTGACCTTTTGGAACCTCTTCGCGATCTCCCATATAAAATGTTAAACAATTTTGTTCAAACATCATATATTGCGCAATAGCTTGATCTGGATATTCATGAGCTATACTACATAAATCTGCATATCCCTCTTCTCCTTCATATATAGATACCCCAATACAATCACCTAATTTCCCCATAATTGTACAATAGTATGTTTTCTCATTAATCTCTAAAGCAACAAAATCATTACTCCATAAGACTTCCCATGGTTTTAGCTGTACCCACTCATCTGCATATGTATATAATTGTCGCCAGACTTCATATCTTTGCATATTGTTATCACCTCATCATTATCATATATGAAAATATATAAAAAAGAAATATTATTTAATAAGTTGCCTTGGATTTTTATTCATCATAATCTCTTTTTGTCTTTGAATAGAAGCATAGGCATAAATGCTGGTTGTTGTAATAGAGCTATGACCTAATATCTTTTGGATATATGATATATCAACATCCTGCTCTAAAAGCATTGTGGCAAAGGTATGGCGAAACATATGTGGTGTGATATGAAAATCATCTGTATATCTATTGATAATATGACGAACAGACTGATCTGTTAAACGATGATATTGATTATTGATAAAAAAATATTCCTGCTCACTAATCCTGTCATGAAAAGCCTGTTCATATTCTTTTAATGCCAGATAAACTTCCTCACCTAAAAATATAACTCTTTCTTTTGCATTCTTGCCATAAATAATGAGATACTTTTCCTCTAAATAAATATCTTCATTTTTAATAGCACATAATTCAGAAACTCTAATCCCTGTAGAAATAAGCAATTCAATCACGGCTTTATCTCTTTTTATAAAAAAGTGCTGATCTTGATCTAAACGATGAAATAAATCCTGTAATTGATGGTATTGAATAATGCGTGGTAAAGTCTTTTCTTCTTGAATTTTATACCTCATTTTGTCCATAGGATTCTCTTGAATTATTTCATAAAAGACCATATCTTCAAAAAAAGCATGTAAACTCGCTAATTTGCGTTTGACAGTCTTAGGCTTAAAATGATGATTCAGATAATGAATATAGTAAGATATTTCACGCTTATTCATATCCTTATTCATCATAAATGAATAAAACTGTTTTAAATCAATGCGATAAGCCTTTAAGGTATGCCAGCTTAAACGTTTATTTTCACATTGATTCAAATAAAAAGATAAATGTTCTAATGTTAATTGCATAATTATATCCTCCTTCTATTCATTATACATAAAAAATGACATATTTCAGGAGAAAAAAAAGTACATAATCAATTCTATGATTATATACTCGCTTTATTAACTCTTTGATTGTGCAGCTTCTTTTGCAGCTTTTTTCTCTGCTTTTCTTCTTTCTTTACGATCTTTCTTTTCTAAGATTCTATAAACATCTGTATATTCTTTAACTGTACAATGAATTCTTTTATTAGCCTTTACAACTGCATGTACAAATTCAACTCTTTTCTTTGGAAAAAAGCAATATCTTTTCTTTGTATTTGTATAAAGTTCAATTGCATGTGGTCTTGTCACTAAGTCAGCCATACGTGGAACAGGATCACAAATTGTATCACAGTTCATTAAATCTACATGACTATTTTTCCATAAATAATAATGAATTGTTAATTCTCTATTATGTATAGTATATTTGTTTGGTCTACATCCTAAGAAAAATGCAAAACAAACAATTGCAAAAACGACAATAACCAAAGCAGTCTGTTTATCCTGCGTGAAAACTGTAAACACAGTATAGAATGCTAATGCAGTAAGAAAAATAATTGTTGCAGTATTCATTCGCACTTTAAACTCTTTAACTTCTTCTTCCATAAAACTCCTCACTTCCCTTTGAATATTATACACGATATGCATATAAATAACAATTTAAACTTTAAAAAAATAAGAGCGGAAATTCCGCTCTTTAAGTTTTCAAAATCGTTTAATATCTTATTCAGCTTCAGCAGCTTGTTTGTTTTGGAATCTTTCGTAAACAATTACGAATGGAATATAAATTAATGTAGATACTACAATAACGATAACTTGTGAAACAGCTCCCATAATATTTCCACCAGTTGCTAAGAATCCTAATAATAATGGTGGCATTGTCCATGGAACTTCGATAACGATTTTTGGACAGAATCCAATAGTAACTAATAACCATCCAATGAAGATACATACTACTGGAGCAAGAATAAATGGAATACCTAAGATTGGGTTTAATACCAATGGAATACCAAATGTAACTGTTTCATTGATATTGAAAAGACCTGGAACGATAGATAATGTAGCAATTGCACGGTTATCTTCACGTTTACCAAAGATAAAGATTGCAATAACTAAACCTAAAGTAACCCCAGAACCTCCCCATTCAGCGAACATTTGTAACATTGTTAAGTTCAATACATTAGGGATTTCTGCTCCATGTTTTCCAGCAGTAAATGCAGCTGTATTTGCATATAACATTGGACGGAAGATTGGTTCTTTAACAGCAGATAACATGTTATTACCATGAATACCTACTAACCAGAATAATGAGATTAATACATACATTAACATAACTGCTACGATATTAGCACCAATGATATCTTGTAATGGTTGTTGTAAATAAGTAGAAATAACATCATTGAAATATAATCCAGTAGCCATTTGTACAGCCCATCCGATAACACCAACAACTAATAAAGTTAAGAATGTTGGAATTAAAACTTCGAATGCACGAGCAACACCTGGAGGTACTTGATCAGGCATTTTGATTTTTAATCCTTCTCTTTTACGGAAGAAGTTATAAATTTCAAGCCCTAAAATACCAATAATCAATGAAGTAAATAAACCAGTAGCTCCCATGTAGCTTCCAGCAAAACCAGTGAAAGTCCCTACACCAGCTAAATCAACACCAGCTTGTTCTAAAACTGTTCCAATTGTAACAGCAGTACCAGCTGCATCAGTGTAAGCAGTTAATCCAGTTACTGCATGTGCAGTTGGAGTAACCATAGCCCAGCACATAAATCCTAAAATAGCTGGAAAAGCTCCAGTTTCACCGTTAGCTTCCCCAATTTCTTGAGCAACTAACATAACAATTCCAATAGCGATACATGAAATTGAACAGAACTGTATTGCGTTGAATACAGCATTAATTGGTTCTAAAACCATAACAGCAGGAATTAACCCACCTAGCCCTTGAGGTGCACCATTGACAACAGCATCGGTAATTAATACGTTTGTCCAAAGAACACCAATGGCACCAGCAATAGTTGCTGGCATGAAGTTTTGGAACGCATTTTTGATGGCACCAAGATATTTGTTTTGTCCAGCCCATGCTCCAATGCGCCCTAGCTTATCAGCAAAAGCATCCATAAAATTTTTCCTCCCTTAAAATATTTTTGACAATATAAGTATAAAATTTTTTTTATTAAAAGTCAATGCTTTTATATCAAAAGTATGGTACTTTTCCAATAAAAGACGGTTTTAACAGTGTTTTTTACTTATTTTTTATTTTATTTTACCTGTTTTTTAGTTGTTTTTTTGTATTTTTTGCTCAAAATATGAATAACTATGCCATTTTTATAAATATTTGTCTTTTAATCATTAATCATACCGACTACTCTTTCTAGTAAAAAACTATCCCTTAGGATAGCTATTGTTGTACTATAACAGTCTGAAATTCAAAATGAGAAAAATGCTGTCTTGAGAGTGTATATTCGAAAATAGAACCATTGCTTAAAAAAGAAATCTGTTCTTCTTGAATATATGGCTCATTTTCTTTTAATCCCAAATATTGTTGTTCTAAAGATGTAGATAAAGCTGCATTAATCGTTAAATGACAGCTTTGGATTTTTAACTTTAAAACTTTTTCGATATATCCATATACAGATCCTTTTAAATGCTGTAACTTTAAATTAGGAACAACACTAATGGGGATATATGTAATATCAATTAAATGAGGAATTTTATCTAAAAATCTGAGCCTTATAATATGATAGACAAAATCACCAACATCTATCTGTAATTTCTCTGATAAATGTTCATCCGCTGGAACAACTTCAAATTCCAGAACTTCACTTGTGACTTCTTTAATTCCTTCATATTGTGCCGTCAAACCACGTCCAAATTTACTAACAGGATTATCCATGGCAGGATCATAATCCTTCACAAATGTCCCCGCACCACGACGACGGATAATGAGTCCTTCTTTGACCAATATATCTAATGCCTTTTTCATTGTTTCTTTATTACAATGATAGCTCATACATAAAACATACTCATAGGGAAGTTTTTGACCAAATGTATATTCTTGATTTTTTATTTTTTGACGAATATCATCAGCAATATCTCTGTACTTAGCCATATACTCACCCCTATCAATATAAAAATACCATACTTTTGATTTAATTTCACGGTTTTTTTCTATTTTTTTATATTTTTATACTTTGAAGCACCTTTTTATCAAAAGATACAATTTTCAATTCACCGTTTTCATAGATACCAAAGCTTTTCTGTCCAGCCTTTGGCAAAGATATAGAGGATGGATTAAAAATCGTGATATCATTTTCTTTTTTTAACACTGGTTTATGAATATGTCCATACATAAAGACATCTCCCGCCTTTAACATAGGTAAGTGTTCTTCATCATATAAATGCCCATGTGTAAAAAAGAAACGATGCCCATCTAAATAAAGTTCACTATAATCTCCTCTCATAGGAAACTCCAATACCATCTGATCCACTTCAGCATCACAGTTTCCTCGTACTGCTATAATATTCTCTTTATAAGCATTCAAGAGTTTCATGACTTCTTGAGGCTGATAGCCTTCTGGCAAAGGATTTCTAGGCCCATGATATAATAAATCACCTAATAAAACCAATTTATCCATTTTTTCTTCTTCATAAATCTCCATAACTCTCTTTAAATCTGTATATGAGCCATGAATATCTGAAACAATCATGAATTTCATTGCAATCCCTCCAATTCAACACCGACTGGACAATGATCTGATCCAAATACATCATTATAGATATAAGCATCTTGAATCTGTTCTTTTAGATTATCTGATACAACAAAATAATCAATACGCCAGCCAGCATTTTTTTCTCTTGCTTTAAACATATAAGACCACCAAGAATATTTTTCTAAAGTTGGATATTTATATCTGAAAGTATCAATAAATCCACTCTCTAGTAATTCTGTAAATTTTTGTCTTTCTTCATCTGTAAATCCAGCATTTTTATGATTTGTTTTATCATTTTTTAAATCAATTTCCTGATGAGCCACGTTCAAATCGCCACAAATCACAACAGATTTTTTCTGTTTTAATGTATTCACATATTCTCTAAATGCATCTTCCCACACTTGGCGGTAATCTAGACGTTCTAAGCCTCTTTTAGAATTAGGCGTATACACAGTAACAAAATAAAAATTCTCATATTCTAAAGTAATCACACGACCTTCCTGATCATGTTCTTCCTTACCTAAACCATAACTGACTGAAAGAGGTTCTCTCTTTGTATAAATAGCCGTCCCACTGTATCCTTTCTTCAGGGCATCATTATAATAAGAGACATAACCATCAAACTGTAAATCAAGCTGATGCTTTTGAAGTTTTGTTTCCTGAATCGCAAAAATATCAGCATCAACTGATAAGAAAAAATCTTGAAATCCTTTATTCAAGCACGCTCTTAAGCCATTCACATTCCATGATACAAATAACATAATATCCTCCTTTGATATAAAAAAGGGGTTATACCCCCTCTTCTTCAATAGCATATCTTACAATTGTTTTGAGTTTATCCTCTGGATTTCTTTCAGGATCATTTAAATAAATTTCATGATGAAAACCACTTAATTTCATTCCCTGAATTGTAATATATTCCATAATTTGTTTGGTTGTATTAATTTCTGTATTATAAGCTCCTTTATGCATCATCTGCACACAACGTCCTTCTTTAAACCTTTTTAAATAAACATCAACAAGATAAGGATTATCTTTTTTTAATGTTATATTTTCCTTAATTGTTTCAAAAGTCTGCTCATCAAGAACTTTAGGTTGAGCAATCATTAATGTAAATTTAATCATCTTTTTTCGTGTCACATCAAACTGACTATTATCATATGTATCCCATAATCCTTCTAATGGAGAAATGAGGTATAATAAATCCATTTCTTCTTTAAAATAATCTTTAATTGCTTTCGATAATATATGTAAAGCCTCTGCTTTTAACTTAAATTCTTCCACATTTGGATTTCCGATTCCATCAACCATCAGAAAATTAAACTCTGGCACATCTACAACATCTATTCTTTTTGTTGAAGCATCATATTGTTTTTTATACTCTCTTCTAATGCCTTCTTTCACTAAGAATCCTCCTTCCATTGCCTTTACATTATATATAATTTTCATAAAAATATCCACTTATTTTAGGATTTTTTTATTTTTTATCTTCGCATTTTTTATTTTTCACACAAAAAAAGCGATTTTTTTAAAATCACTTTTCATCCCACAAAACAATTTGGCGAGATTGATTTGTACGCTTAACATCAATAATTCTTTGATTTTCAGATCCTCTAAACTTTAAACGAATATTTTTTTGAGCTAATATAAATGGTCCATCAACCAATATATCAAGATAACTTAATATTTCATCACTGTAAGGTCCATGCACCTTGCCACCTGGTAACAGATCTTCATAAAGATAGCCTGTATAACACCAAATATCTTTATCAGGATACATTTTTCGAACTTGTTGTAATAAAGGTAACAATCCCTCCTGATTAACAAGTTCCATAGGTTCTCCGCCTAAAAGCGTTAATCCCGCAATATGACTTGGTTCTAATGCTTTTAAAATCAAATCAATTGTTTCTTGGTTAAACTCCTGTCCATAATTAAAATCCCATGCGATCTCATTGAAACATTCAGGGCAACGATGAGTACAGCCAGAAACAAAGAGTGAAACTCTCACTCCTGTTCCATTGGCTATATCTACTGTTTTAATTGTTGCATACTTCATGTTTATAAGTGAAGAACACGTTCTTTAATTTCTTGTGTTCGCCCTTGATTCCAGAATTGTGTTCCAATATATCCACATGTACGTCTAGCAACACTCATTTTATCTTGATTTGTATTACCACAGTTTGGACATACCCAAATCAATTTTCCATCTTTATCTTCTTTGATTTGAATCTCTCCATCATAACCACATTCCATGCAGTAATCGCTCTTTGTATTTAATTCTGCATACATAATATGTTCATAAATATGTTTCATCACAGCTAAAACGGCTTCAATATTATCTTGCATATTTGGAACTTCAACATAGCTGATAGCTCCTCCTGGTGATAATTTCTGGAATTGTGATTCAAATGTTAATTTTGTAAAAGCATCAATTTCTTCAGTAACATTAACATGATAACTATTTGTAATATAGTTTTTATCTGTCACACCTGGAATTTTTCCAAAACGTTTTTGTAAACATTTTGCAAACTTATATGTTGTTGATTCAATTGGTGTTCCATATAAACTAAAATCAATGTTTTCTTCTGCTTTCCATTTTGCACAGGCATCATTTAAATGTTGCATTACTTCTAATGCAAATGGTGTTGCATCTGGATCGGTATGTGATTTTCCTGTCATATATTTGACACATTCACAAAGACCCGCATAACCTAATGATATTGTTGAATATCCACCATATAATAATTTATCAATTGTTTCACCTTTTTTAAGTCTTGCTAGAGCACCATATTGCCATAAAATAGGTGCCACATCACTGACAGTTCCTTTTAAACGATTATGACGACACATTAACGCTTCTTTACATAAATCCAATCTTTCATCCATAATACGCCAGAACTCTTTCATATCACCTTTAGAAGAGCAGGCAACATCTACAAGATTGATTGTCACAACACCTTGATTGAAACGTCCATAATATTTAGGTTTATTTGTTTCAGGATCAACATATGGTGTTAAGAAACTACGACATCCCATACATGTATAGCAATGTCCTTCATCATTTTTATCAACTTTTAATTCCAACATTTTCTTTTCAGAAATATAATCTGGAACCATACGTTTCGCTGTACATTTTGCTGCCAATTCAGTTAAATACCAATATTTGCTGTCTTCACTAATATTATTTTCTTCTAAAACATAAATTAATTTAGGAAAGGCTGGTGTTACATAAACACCTTTTTCATTTTTAACACCTAAAATTCTTTGGTTTAATGTTTCTTCAATAATTAAAGCTAAATCATCTTTGATTTGTCCATCAGGAACTTCATTTAAATACATAAAGACAGTTACAAATGGTGCTTGCCCATTTGTTGTCATTAACGTAATAACCTGATATTGAATCATTTGAACACCACGATTAATTTCTTTACGCACACGATATTCAGCCAATTCATTAATTTGTTCTTCACTGACAGGAATATTTTCCTGTTCAAATTCTTCTCTTACTTCTTTTCTGAATTTTTGACGACTGACATCAACAAAAGGAGCTAAGTGAGATAAACTGATACTTTGTCCCCCGTATTGTGAACTAGCAACCTGTGCAATAATCTGTGTTGCAATATTGCAGGCTGTAGAAAAGCTCTTAGGTCTTTCAATCATTGTTTCACTGATGACAGTTCCATTTTGTAACATATCTTCAAGATTAACTAAACAGCAGTTATGCATATGTTGAGCAAAATAGTCTGAATCATGAAAGTGAATAATTCCTTCTTCATGAGCTTTCACAATATGTCCTGGTAATAATAGACGTTTTGTAATATCTTTGCTGACTTCTCCTGCCATGTAATCTCTTTGAACACTATTAACAGTTGGATTCTTATTAGAATTTTCTTGTTTAACTTCTTCATTAGCACATTCAATCAAGCTTAAAATCTGTTCATCTGTTGTATTTGATTTACGCACTAATGCTCTCATATAACGATATGTAATATATTTTCTTGCCACTGCAAAAGCATTCAATTTCATAATTTCATTTTCAACAAGATTTTGAATTTCCTCAACATTTAGCGCTCTTTTCATTTTTTCACATTGATACTTCACATTATTTGTAATATTATCAATATCTTCGTCTGATAATCTATCTGTTTCTACAACTTCATTATTGGCTTTTTCAATCGCTGCAGTAATTTTCGTTTGATCAAATAAGACTTCAGATCCATTACGTTTAATAATTTTCATAAAAACCCTTCCTCCTTGTTATTGTAATTGTTAGTTTATCATATTCATCTTTTGAATAAAAGGAATATACACCATCACTCAAGATTTTTTTAATTCTCCACAAACAAAATCAAAAAGCATTGATTATATCAATACTTTTTGATTTATGTATCTGTTTTCTATAAACTTGTATGAATCTATTATAGCTTATTCATCGACAAAATAAAAGTATAAAGCACATAATTCTCAAGAAAATAATCGCTAACGCTAATATTTCATTTCAAAACTTTTTTCATTCTCTAAAACTGCCAAATCTTCAACTTCACATTGTTCTATTCGAATATAGCGAATACTATGCATATAGTCAATAACCTGCTGAATCAAAGAAAGTTCTCCTTGTAAGCATGCTTCCACATCACCATTACTTAAATTTCTAACCCAACCTGTTAAATGCAAACGTGTTGCCTGTTGGTAAAATGTAATACGAAATCCAACCCCTTGTACACGCCCTTTAAAAATGAAATGTTTTCTCACCATATAACCACCTCTTTTTTTCTATTTTATCATTTTATAAAAATGAAAAAAAGAGAAATCAATATGAGATTTCTCTAATCATCCAATCCTTTTTTCTTATAACCATACATGAAAGCTATCACCCCTAATAGAATCCATACTATACAGACAATTATAGCTATCACTGTCTCCTGATTAAAGAAAGGTTGTTGAACTGACAATTGTAAATAAAGCGTTTGGAAAGATGTTGTTGGAAAAATAACTGCAATCTTTTCAATCATTTCATTAAGCTGACTGAACATAGGTGGCAACATTAATAAAATCATCAACGGAGAACTCAATGTTCCAGCACTCATCTGATCTTTAGAAAGTAGACCTACCAGTGCTCCAAAAAACAAGACACTTAAAGATGATAAAACATAAAAGATAAGGAAATATCCAAAATACTCCATTGGCTCCTGACAAACCAGGAAAATAAGAATGCCATCAATCAACATCAAAACCAGTGCAACAAAAGCTTTACTCAATAAGAAATCAGTTGCACTGACATTAGCCAACATTAAAGAACGTAAAGTATGTTTTTCTTTCTCTTCAGCAACCATATTGGCTAAAACATTCAGTGGAACAATAGAAATTGTCATAATAATACACATAACAATAACAAAACTCCCTGTAGCTCCCTTAAGAATATCCCCTAATAAAAATTTATACATCACACCAAATAAAACTGGCAAAGCCAACATTAAAAAAACATTTTTATTAACGAAGCAATTCTTTAAATCCTTCATAAACAAAGCTTTACAAATACGTATATTCATCATGATTCCTCCTTAGTCAGTGTTAAAAAAACTTCTTTTAAAGTTGGTTCAATGGAATGAATCATTAATAGTTCATCAATATGTTCCAATTCCTGTTTTAAAAGTTTTGGATCTAAAGGAATCGTATAGTCTTCTTGACTTGTTTTCATACGAATCTGTTTTTTAGAATATTTAAGTTTCAAATCTTCAGGATGTCCACTTTCAATAATGTGTCCATGATTCAAAAATGCAACACGATGACACATTTCATCTGCTTCTTCCATATTATGAGTTGTTAAAAAGACAGTCGTCCCTTTCGCATTAAGTTTCTTGATAATTTCCCTTACCTCATTAGCAGTTGAGGGATCTAAATTTGCTGTTGGTTCATCCAAAAACAGAAGAGATGGTGAATGAATAATGGTTCTAGCAAAGATTAATCGTTGTTTCATTCCTTTTGATAATTGACTAACCAATTGTTTTTTAGCATCTAATAAATCAACTTCTTCTAAGACTTTTTCAATACACCTTTTATCAATATCATAGATTTTTGCAAATAACAGTAAATTATCATAAACACTCATCTTTTCATATAATCCACTATTATCACTCATAATCCCTATTCGACTTTTTATTTTTGAAGAAAAAGGCTTCTCCCCTAGTATCTGAATATCTCCTCCATCACTTTTTAACTGTCCCGTCAATAATTTAATCGTTGTTGTCTTTCCAGCTCCTGAAGGACCTAAAAAACCAAAAATTTCCCCTTTTCGAACTGAAAAATCACATCCTTGTAAAGCAACTGTCTTCTGAAAACTTTTTGATAGTTGCTTAACCTCAATAACATTTTTATCCATCATACTCCCTCCTTTTTCCTACTTTCATCGTATCATAGTCATTTTTAACAGACAATCATTTTACCATTTCTTTCCTTTATTTTTACATAACATTATAATTCATGATAAATCGTATGATTTTGTGCTATAATAAAAAAGCAAAAAAGATGAAAGGAGTTTTCATATGAATTTCAAATTACCTGTCACAAATAAAAAGAGAACCATGATCATAATTGCAGTAATTATTTTCATCATCATATTTTGTCTTTGTATCTTTTTCTTTTCAAAAAATCAGACAGTTACAAAAAAAGCAGAGAATCAGACAGTTGTTGCCAATCAACAATCAGATGATTCAAAACAAGAACAAGACACAGCAACCATAAAATCTGATAACAACTCATCACAAAATCAAGAATCTTCAAATGATTCAGCATCAAAAACAAAAGAAACAAATAAAGATACTCAAACACAAACATCAAAAAAGAATTCTCAAACACAATCAACTTCAAAAAGCTCACAAAAGACAACAACCAATAAAAGTTCTTCTACAAACCAAAGTTCATCATCAACCCATGAACATGTATGGAAAGACCATACTGCCAAAAGACAAGTTACAAAAAAAGTAACAGTTGTTGATGAACCAGAAACTTCAAAGGAAGTCCCTACATATCGATTGTATTGGTGGGATAGTAAGAAATGGACAGAAACAACAGACCCTGAAGTATTTAAGGAATGGTCAGTCCAAAAAATGCAATGGATGAAAACAACAGGATATACGAATCCCCCTGAACTCTATCTAGGAAAAGATGCTAATGGTCATGATCAATATACGAATGATCACTCCATTATAACAAATTATGAAACTGTACCTGCAAAAACTCACCAAGAAGAAAAAACATATACTGAGACTTATGTAGATTATCAATATTGCAGTATTTGTGGTGCAAAAAAATAAAAAATACGACAACGACTAACATTTTAGTCATTGTTGTATTTTTTTATATCAATGTTTTAAAATAATTAGATTTGAGATTACTCTTTATTTCTTCATTAGGATATAAGATAAATTATATCCTAATAAACTCATCATATTTCCTATAAGAAAAAAAAGAAAAGGGATTCCATCTATCAACATATAATAAATCTTTGGAGGATAAACTTCTGGCAATATAAATAAGCAAATAAAACCCGCAACAATCAATATAAACCAAACTATCAAACATATAACATCCATCTTCCTATCATTTTTATCCATCAACAACAATCCATTCCAAACAGATGTCATAATCCCTAATCCTATGAATATCCATGTGATAGTCAATAAATAATTATATTGGGATATAAAAACCAATATATCATAACGAATGTATTGATAATACATCATCAACATCAAGTAGAAAACAGGAAATATCAAAATATAAATCTTTTTTAAAATCCTTCTCTTCATTTTAACTCACCTCAATCTACTTTAAGTATATCATTTTTCATTAATCGTTGCATAAATATAAAATTACATCAAAAAAGCTGTTAACATATATAGTCAACAGCTTCAACATCTATTCTTTATTTTTTGTTATGAGTAATAAAGTTATAGGCATCTTTACACATATCTTCTAATGTTTTTTCAGCTACCCAATCAAGTTCTTCTCTTGCTTTTGTTGGATCAGCATAACAAGTTGCAATATCTCCAGCACGTCTTGGTTTGATTTCATAATTGATTGTTACATTGTTCGCTTTTTCATAAGCTTTCACAATATCTAAGACACTATAACCATGACCAGTTCCTAAATTATAAGTATAAACACCATGATCACCAACAAGTTTCTTTAAAGCTTTCACATGTCCTTTGGCTAAATCTACAACATGAATATAATCTCTGACTCCTGTTCCATCAGGTGTATCATAATCATTTCCAAAAACACCTAAGCATTCTAATTCTCCTACTGCAACTTTAGAAATATATGGAACTAAGTTATTTGGTATACCATTTGGATCTTCTCCTAATAATCCACTTTCATGTGCACCAATAGGATTAAAATATCTTAATAAAACAATATTCCATTCATGATCTGAAATATAAATATCTCTTAATATATTTTCAATCATTAATTTTGTTGTTCCATATGGATTTGTTGTTGGTCCTAATGGGAAATCTTCTTGAATAGGAACTGTGTGAGGATTTCCATAAACAGTTGCACTTGATGAGAAAATCAAATTTTTACAATTATATTTTCTTAACAATTGACATAAAACAAGTGTACTCAATAAATTGTTTTGATAATATTCCATTGGTTTTTGAACTGATTCACCCACTGCCTTATACCCGGCAAAATGAATAGCCCCATCAATTTGATTATCTTGAAAAACTTTTTCCATTGCTTCTAAATCACAACAATCTACTTCATAAAAAGCAGGTCTTTTTCCAGTGATTTTTGCAATGTTATCTAATGCTTCAGGTTTAGAATTATAAAAGTTATCTACAATGACAACCTCATGTCCTTCCTGCATCAATTCTACAACTGTGTGGCTTCCAATATATCCTGCGCCACCTGTTACTAATATTCTCATTTGTTTTCCTCCCTTAAATAGTCATCAAATATCTTTTGAATCGCCTCTTTTGTTATAGCGCCTTCATGTAATTTCTTTGTTCCTTCAAAAAAACAAGGAACATAATAATAATCATAAGTATCAGCCAATTCACTCTGTTCACTTTCTTCAATCATTTCTAAAGGAATACGTTGATACTTTGCATCCTGCTGATACAATTCTTGTATCCAGGCTAATGCCTGACGACAATATGGACAATTCTTTAAATAAAATAATTTCATATTAAATTAACCTCATTGTCTTAATCACAACAGGTTCAATTGGACAATCACGAGCATCTGTTGGGACATTAGCGATTTCATCAATCACATGTTTCCCTTTTGTGATTTTTCCAAAAGCTGCATACTCCCCATCTAAATGAGGTGCATCTTCATGCATGATAAAAAACTGTGAGCTGGCAGAATCCTTAATCATCGTACGTGCCATGGAAAGCACTCCTCTTGTATGTAATAAAGGATTATCAATACCATTGCTTTTAAATTCACCTTTAATCGCTGGTGTTTCATGAATATGCATATCTTTATCATATCCTCCACCTTGAATCATAAAGCCAGCAATGACACGATGGAAAATCAATCCATCATAAAAGTGGCTTTCAATCAGGTCAACAAAATTCTTCACAGTACGAGGCGCAATCTCAGGATATAATTCACCAGACATTACTTCTCCATTTTCCATTTCAATTTCAAAATCAATCGTTTTCATAACTTATCCTCTTTCTCTTCAATCATTCGATCATTTTTCTGTATTGTTTGTTCTTTTTTCTTTTGTAAATAAAATTTTATACCAAAAAATAAAACAATTAATGCTATTAAACCTAATAATAGATGTACTATTTTATTCATTTGTTCAAATTGATATGCTAAAGCGACAGTTAAACATAGATTGAGAATCAGTAAAGCTCCCGTGGTTTTAATTCTATGATTATAAAGACAGTCCAATGCTAAAGCATTTGACAAAAACAATATAATAATCAGTCCTACTTCCATGTTTTATCCTCCTGACACTATCATAACATCTTTTTCAATAAATTTCACTATAATTATGCTGTAACCGTTTTCATTAAATTATAAATATGTTAAAATGAAAGAAAGATATTCCAAAAAAATATTAAAGGAGCGTGATGATAATGAGAGCTTATCACTCAAACGAAATTGGAAATGTCGTTGTGTTAGGTCACTCTGGGAGTGGCAAAACCAGTGTGATTGAAGCCATGGCTTATCGTGCTGGTTTAACAAATCGTATTGGAAGAATTGAAGACGGGAATACCCTTAGTGATTATTCACCTGAAGAAATCAAAAGACATTCTTCTGTAGGATTATCTGTTATTCCTCTTGAATGGAACAACTGTAAAATCAATTTGTTAGATACGCCTGGTTCTTTTGATTTTATCGGTGAAGTAGAAGCGGCTTTAAAGGTTGCTGAAAGTGCATTAATTGTTGTACCTGCTACAGAAGGTATTAGTGTTGGTACTAAGGAAGCAATGCATAAAGCTTATGACAAAGCTAAAATGATTTATATTAGTGGCTTAGATTACCCTAATGCTGCCTATCATCAAAAACTTGAAGATTTAAAAATGACTTATGGTAAAGCTATTGCACCGATTCAAGTGCCAATCATGGAAGGTCATAAAATGGTAGGTTATGTCAATGTTGCGAAAATGGAAGGTCGTTATTTTGATGGTGAACAGACTCATCCTTGTCCTATTCCTGATAATATGTGGGACGAAATAACACCTATTAAAAACATGATTGACGAAGCTGTCGCGAATACCAATGATGAATTATTAGAAAAATATATTAATGAAGAACCTTTTACAAAAGAGGAAATTTCTTGGGCATTACGTCAAGGTGTTATGAATAAAACATTGATTCCTGTTTTATGTGGAACAAATCAAATTGGTATTCAAATCATTTTAAATTCTATGGTGGCATTCTTTAGTGCTGCTGGAGATATGGTTAATTCTATGGTTGTGCATAATGAAGAAACGGATGAAGATGATTTGATTGGTTATGATGAATCTTTAGCTCCATCCCTATTTGTTTTTAAAACAATTGCTGATCCTTTTGTTGGTCGTATTTCTTTATTTAAAGTTTGTACAGGTTCTATTCGTACAGGTATCACATTATTTAATGTACAGAAAAAAGAAGCTGAAAAGATCAATAAACTTTATGTGATGAAAGGTAAAGATTTGATTGAAACAGATTGCCTCTATGCTGGGGATATTGGTGCTTTATCTAAATTATCATATACACAAACGAATGATACTTTATGTACTTTAGATTATCGTATGACTTATGAAACTATTTTATTTTCAAAACCATACTATGGTAAAGCTATTAAACCTGTAGGTAAGGCTAATGAAGAAAAAATTACAAATGCTATTAATAAACTTCTAGAAGAAGATAAAACATTAAAATTTGAAAACAATCCAGAAACAAAACAACAATGTATTTATGGTATTGGTGATATTCATATTGATAGTGTTGTTTCTAAATTAAAAGAAAGATTTAAGATTGATGTCACTTTAGATAATATTATTATTCCTTATCGTGAAACAATTCGTGGTCAAGTGACACAAAGATATAAATATAAGAAACAATCAGGTGGACATGGACAATATGGTGATGTTGAAATGACATTTGAACCTTTACATGATTATACTGTTCCTTTTGTCTTTGAAGAAAAAATCTTTGGTGGAGCCGTTCCTAAAGCTTATTTCCCTGCTGTAGAAAAAGGTTTAGTGGAAGCAACAAAACATGGTATTTTGGCACAGTACCCTGTTTTAGGTATTAAAGCCACTTTGATTGATGGTTCATATCACAGTGTCGATTCTTCTGAAATGGCATTTAAAACAGCTACAATTATGTGTTTTAAAGAAGCTATGGAAAAAGCAAAACCAGCTTTATTAGAACCATTCATGACTTTACACGTTTATATTGATGAACAATTTACGGGAGATATTATGGGACATTTCAATAAAAAACGTGCGCGTGTGATGGGAAGTGAAATCTTAGAAGATGGTTTAATTAAGATTACAGCTGAAGCCCCACAAGAAGAAGTCATGAATTATGCTGTTGATTTACGAGCAATGACACAAGGTCAAGGCTTCTTTGATATGGAATTTTTGGGATATGAATTTGCTCCTGAACATGTTGCCAAACGTGTGATTGCAAACCATCAACAATAGTAGTCAGAAGCTCTTAGGAGCTTCTTTTTTTAAAATTTATAGTTATAATCACATGAATTCCCATAATATTCCAATAAGAATTCCTTGATTTTATTTGACAGTTTCCAAAAATGCTTTAGAATAGATTATAGAATTATAGCAATAAAGGAGGAATCTCTTGTGATGAAAAAGAAAATTGTCGCCTCTCTTTTATCATTAAGTATGCTGGCTTGTGCTTTGGCATCAACATATATAGTCAATGCTACTGATTTTGAAGGTCAAGAATCCAAATATATTAAACTATGCTCTTCTTCAAAATTAACGAGCAATCAGCAAACAACATGTAAAGAGTTTAATAGTTATTTATATGAAAAAAATAAAGAATTAAAACAAGAAGCTTCTCAGGCTAAAAAAGAAGCTGAAGATACAAAAGATGATCTTGCAAAAATTGCTGATCAAATTTCACAAATTGATACCAAAATAGAATCAGCTCAAAGTGAACTCAACTATGTTCAAGATAGTATAGATAAACTCAAAAAAGAAGTTGAAAAACAAAGTGAACAACTTCAAGAACGTTTGTATAGTATGCAAACAACTTTAAATTCTCATATCTTTACAACTTATATTTTTGGAGCAGACACTTTTTCTGATTTTATGAGTCGTGTCATTAATATCAAAGAAATTACAAATTATGATAATGAATTGATTGCTCAAATTAATGAAAATTTAAAAGAAGTTGAAAAGCAAGAAACAACTTTAAAAAATCTAAAGGATTCTTTAGAAGCTGACAAAAAAGAACAGGCTAATCTACAAAAAACATTCCAAGCTAAACTGACTGAACAAAATAAAACAATTGCCAACAATAATTCTGAAGCAGCAGCAAATCAAGAATCTATTGAAACTATCCAAAAGAATTTAGCAGCCATTCAAAAGGCATCAAATGCTTCAAAGGTCAATAATGTCACACAGGCAACACCAAATAAAAAGCCTTCTTCTCCATCTGGTTCTCAATCAACACAAAAGCCAAGTGAAGATCAAAATGAATCTAATCAAAGCGATTCAAATCAAAATGATGAAAAAGAAGATAACAATAATAACAATGAAAACAACAACAATAATCAGGAAAACAACAACAATACAACCCCTGGTGACAGCTTAACATCTAGTGAAGAACTTGGTTTAGCCATTGCAAATAAAGCTTTATCACGTCAAGGTTACATGTATGTATGGGGTGGTGGACACAGTTGGAGCAGTATTCAAAATCCTAATTGGACACAATTTGATTGTTCTGGATTAGTCAATTGGTCGCACTATCAGGCAGGAGTCAACTTAGGACGTATCCATTATACTGGTTCACTCATCAATGCTGGAACAGGTATATCAAGAAGTGAATTACAAGCAGGCGATATTATTCTCTTTAGTAGTAATGGACAAGCTAGTGGTGTTCACCATGTAGGTATTTATATTGGAAACAACCAAATGGTTCATGCACCATCTACGGGGCAACCTGTCCAAGTCGCTAATTTAAGTTATAGTTATTGGCAAAATGAATGGTATACTTGCCGTCGTTTATATTAGACATCCTTGAGATGTCTTTTTTTCATGCAAAAAAGCGATATTTTCTATCGCTTTTACAATCTTAAATCTTTGTTTTTAGATAACAATGATGCTGCTGCCTCATCACAAATCACTGTAAAATTAGGATGAAGTTTCAAAATCGTTGCAGGAACCTCTTGACTGATTGGTTCTTCTATAAAACGCTTAAATATCTCTGCTTTTTCTTGACCATCTACAATCATCACTAAATGTTTAACACGCATTAAACTTTTAGCTCCCATTGTAATCGTATAAGGTTGTCGAGGTCTTTCACCATAAGTTGGATTCACTGCTAATTTATCTTTATATTCCATACAGTAAGTGTAACTGTCAAACTGCGTACAACGTGGACAGTTACCACAAAAATGGCCATCATGTCCAAGCCCAAGCACCATCACATCTATGCCTCCAGCCTGTCTAATCTGCCAATCATAATCCTGCCAGTTATCTAATGAAATACGGTGGATATGTTCTTTGGAAATATGTGCTGGTTCAAAAAACATTTCTTTCATCTCAGCCCAGTTTGTTCCATATTTTTCACCTATATATGGATTTTCATCAAATAAATAATATTCAATATCTTTAAATTTTTCTTGATCTTTAATGAGTGGAATCATCATCTTATATAACATACGTGGAGTTCTACCAGAAGTTAAAGAAATATTCACCCTCTTATCTTGCAGCATAGCTCCAAGCAAAATATACATAGCACTCTCACTCATTGCTTTCAAATCTTTTTCAATAACCAATTTCATAATAACATTCTCCTTTATCTCTTTTTCTCTTTTTTTATGAACATTCCTATTGTCAGTCCAATCATCATTCCTAAACTAATTCCTAAAGCAACACCTAAATCACGAAATAATAAAGCTCCAGCACATATTCCTAGTCCTATGCCTTCTGACATATAATTTTCATTATAGATTTTATTATTTTTACGATAATAAACAAAAATAGTCACCAAACAAATTCCCATAATAATAAAATACCAAATAATTGTCATCAGCATCACTCCTATGCACCATGATTTATAGCTTCATCAACAAAACTTCCAATCTTGGGATTAAAACAATACCTTTTCACTTTTTTATTTATACAACTCTAAACTTTTCTTACTACTTAAAAAGCCTTATTTTCAAAATAGAGACTTGATGAACATATACTGAATCATTTTCAACTCTCATATGTACTACTCAAAATCATTATTTTCAGACTCCCACTGTTATTCTTTCTATATTTATTTTACTCTTTATTTCTTTGACTATCAATTCATAACTATCAGTCATATAAAAATTTCATATTCATCCACTTTTATGAACATTCTATAGCTTTACACAATAAACAAGCATCATTTTTATTATAAATATATTGTAAAAAATAACCACATCAAATGTGGCTATTTATGATATGTTTCATGTCTTATAATTTTAAATGCACGATAAATCTGTTCAACTAAAATCAAACGCATTAATTGATGTGGAAAAGTCATTTGTGAAAAGCTAATACGTGCATTGGCTCTTGTTAGTACATCTTCTCCATGTCCCAATGATCCACCAATGACAAAATCAATCGTACTTTTTCCATTAATCATACAATCTTCAATACGTTCAGCAAATTGAATTGAATCTAATTCTTTACCTTGAACATCTAATAAAATCATATAATCATCTTGTTTAACTTTATCTAAAATACGTCTTCCTTCTTTAGATTTTACAATTGTTTCTTCAGCTAATGAAGGATTGTCAGGTATTCTTTCATCTGCAACTTCAATCACTTCAATATCTGAATAAGCTGATATTCTTTTTAAATATTCTTTGATTCCATCATCTAAATATTTTTCTTTTAATTTTCCAACACAAATCAATTTAATTTTCATAGTTTCCTCCTGATACAACGTCAATTTGACTTGCTACTTTTATATTTGAAAAAGCAATATTTTCCTTAGCAAATATTTGTTCATATGTTGCAAGAGCTTTTTCTTTTGTATTTGCTTCCTGTGATAAATGAGCTAATACTATTTCTTTTGTATTGTCCCCTATCATTTCACACATTAAATGCGCACTATATTCATTATTTAAATGTCCTTTATCATTAAGAATTCTATTCTTTAAAAACATCGGTCTTTTTGTCGCCATTAACATTTCAATGTCATGATTACTTTCAATGATATAGTAATCTAAATTTTGCATATATTGACGATTTTTTTGTGACACATAACCCGTATCCGTCATATATAATAACTTTTCATTCTGACTGGAAATCACAAATCCAATAGGATCACTGGCATCATGTGATGTTCTCAATGTTAAAACATCAAAGACACCGAATTGACGATGCGTATAAGGTTCTAATGTGTGATATTCATCTAAATCCTTAATATTCTTTTTAGCACTATAAATTTTTCCTGTATCAAAAATATGAATATTCTTATTATGATCATAATGATCATGTGTTAAAAAGACATATGTAATATCTTCTTCATGAAATCCTAACTGATTTAATTTAAATAAAAGTTGTTTTCTAGTAATACCACAATCAATCAATATCCCACATTGCTGATCATAAATAAATGTAGCATTACCTTTTGATCCACTTGCTAAAACATGAAATTCCATAGTTCAACTCCTTTGTGATTCTATTATACAAATTCAACCATAAAAAAACAACTTTTTCATATATGAAAAATTTAACAAGAAATTAAAAATGTGATAAAATAGAAGTATCAAAGGAGGGGTATTTTATGCCTAGAATTATTACTATTGCAAGAGAATACGGATCTGGTGGTCGTTTAATTGCACAACGTGTTGCAGAAAAATTAGGAATCTTTTATTACGATAATGAAATTATAGATCTTGCTGCCAGAGAATTGGGATTTGATGTTGATACAATTCGTAAAGTTTCTGAAGAAAAATCATCAAGTTTTATGTATACTCTTTCTTCGACTGCTTTTACCCTACCATTAAACGATCAGGTTTTTGCAATGCAGTCTAAAATCATCCGTCATATTGCTGAAAATGATACATGTATTATTGTCAGTGGTTGCGCTGATTATATTCTAGAAGATTTTGATGATGTTTTAACTGTCTTTGTTCATGCACCATTTGAATCAAGAGTAAGACGTGTTAAAGAAGACTATAAAGAAAAACACGAAGATTATAAAAAATTTGTTATGAAAAAAGATAAAGCAAGAAGTAATTATTATAATTATTATACGACTAAAAAATGGGGTCAATTAAAGAATTTTGATTTAACTATCAATAGTGATTTTGGTATTGAAGAAGTGGCTGATATTATTGTTGCTTTATATAAGAAAGGTGAACATAAAAATAAATAATAGTGAAAAAGAAAAACCTGCGTAAGCAGGTTCTTTTTATTTAAGTCCGTATTTTTTATTGAATTTTTCTACACGTCCATCAGCACTAGCAAATCTTTGTTTTCCTGTATAGAATGGATGACAATTTGAACATGTATCAACACGAATTTCGTTTAATACTGATCCAGTTTCAAATTCAGCACCACAAGAAGTACAAACGACTTTTACTTTTTTATAATCTGGATGAATTCCTTTTTTCATTTTTCATTTCTCCTTCCGCCTTGAAATATTTGCTACTTCAAAGTAAGTTGCTCAATTATAATATCATTTCTTGACGATAAAAACAATAGTTTTTTTATTTTTTATTCATCAATATGATATCTTGTAATATGAGCCCCTAATGTAATTAATTTATGATCAATGTTATCATAACCACGATCAATATGATAAACGTTTGTAATTTCAGTTCTTCCTTCAGCAATAAGTCCAGCAATAACCAAAGCTGCACCACATCTTAAATCAGTAGCCTCAACTCTTGTTCCATGCAATGGTGTTGGACCATGAATCACACTGGCAGCTTCTTCTAAATCAATATGAGCTCCCATTTTATTAAGCTGTGGACAATGTTTAAAACGTTCAATATAAATCGTTTCTTTCACATGCGAATCACCTTGTGCCTGTGTTAAAAGTGTTGTTAAAGGTTGTTGTAAATCTGTCGCAAAACCAGGATAAATCTGCGTTTTAACATTAACTGGTTTTAAAGCATCATCTCGACCATAAACAACAATACTATCTCCTACAACATCCATTTTAATTCCCATTTCTTTTAACTTTGAAATTAAAGCTTCTAAGTGTTGAGGAATAATATTTTGAACAATAACCTTTTCACCCGCCGCTGCAGCAATAATCAAGAACGTTCCAGCTTCAATACGATCAGGAATGATTTCATGAAAAGTTCCACTCAGATGATCAACTCCATCAATCGTAATTGTATCCGTTCCTACACCTCTGATTTTTGCTCCCATTTTTGTAAGCAAATTGGCAACATCAATAATTTCAGGTTCTTTCGCTGCATTTTCAATGACTGTTTTTCCTTGAGCACGCACTGCTGCCAACATAATGTTGATTGTTGCTCCAACAGAAGCAAAATCTAAATAAATAGAATTTCCTACTAATTCTTCTGCTTCTAATAAATACGTATCATCTTCATATGTGATTTTTGCTCCTAAAGCTTCAAATCCTTTTAAATGAAGATCAATAGGACGTGGTCCTAAATAACATCCTCCAGGCATTTTAATTTTGACTCTTTTATATTTTCCTAGTAATGCTCCCATAAAATAATAAGAAGCTCTTAACTTGTTCACTGCATCACTTACTAAAGGTATATCTTCCATATGAGTTGGATCTACTTTAATACGTTCTCCATCTATTTCTACATCACATTTTAATTCTCTTAAAAGTGTAGCTAAAGCTGCAACATCTGAAATTTCTGGGACTCCTAATATTTCTACTGGTCCATCTGACAAAACCGCTGCCGGAATCAATGCTACTGTTGCATTCTTTGCTCCGCTAATTCTTACTGTTCCATTTAATTTATATCCACCATCAATCGCAATTACTTCTGCCATGTGTTTATTTCCTTTCTACTTATTTATATATATCTAATCAATATTTATGACACTATTTCTCTTTTTAATGAGATTATACACATTTATATCGTTAATATCAAAACAATTTCAAAAAAATTTTCGACTTCATTATATCATTCAAATGGACATATCACAATCTTATTTCATATTTATTTCTAATAAAATATCTCTATTATATTAATACTTTTATAAATCATTTTATTGCATTTATTTCAAAAAAAAATCTTTACACTTTATTTGAGAGTGCTATACTTATAGTATAGTCAAAAATGGTCCGTTGGTGAAGTGGTCAACACACTAGGTTCTCATCCTAGCATTCAGGGGTTCGAAACCCCTACGGACTACCAGTAGAAATCAAAAAAGTCCGATAAAATGGACTTTTTTTCATTTTAAAAGTACCCGCGACACTCATACGACACTTATTTAGAAAAAAACATAGTTTATGACTACTTGTTTATGCTCATCACAATTATAATAGACATTCTAAATCCCCCAATCTTTTCAACATGTGTCTTGATCGTTCATCATTTTTTCACTAGCAATATCATCAAGATCCATTATGCATTCGATAATATCTTTTGTGTTATCTAACTTTATACTATTATTATTTATACAGCATCTTTGAGCATTAACACATCTCAATATATATCAGTCATGCTCATATCATTTTCTAATGTATCATTCATTATTTTTTTCTCTTCTTTACTGACTCTTAATTCAATTCTTTTTTCATCATATTACATCTCCTCACATTTTATCCCTAGTATGCATTTTTGTCCGTACATATTCAATATATACAGATATATTCACATATTATTATCTTGATTTTAATAATAATATATTTTTATATCTACTGATTTTTATGCTAAAAAAAATAAAAGGAGTTGAAAAACAACCCCTAACATATTATTTTACTTTCAATTTTAATGATGATTTAATAAATACAGCTTCAGTAATTGTTATTAGTTTATTATTATCATCTATAATATACGAAAAAGCTAGTGAACGTATATAAAACGACCTTACAATATCATTGTTATGAATAACTGGATATAATCTAGGATTTTCTTTTAAAACATTTATTTTTTCCTGTAATTCATCTTTGATTCTCATTCTATTTTCTAATAAAAACATACTGACTTCTGTAGAAACAATAACCTTATACACATTAAAGCCCTGATTCTTCCAAAATAGTAAAAAATTCTTCTTCAGTATGTGTTTTTATTTTTCCTTCTTTGATGAGCTTATATTTTTCTAAAGTTCTATTCTCAAATTCTTCATCAATACTATCATTATAAATTTTTATCATTTTTGTTAATAAATCTGTAGGTATTTTAGAAATACCATTAGAAGTTGGAAAATCATTTACATTCAATTTAGAATCCATGAATATCACCTCTGCTTATAATATACCATAATATCAAAGAAAAATATACTCTTAAATTAGAGATAAAACATATGACATCGAATATCAAGGAAAGATCTTTTTTATCCACATATTTAGAAACTGTATTTATTATAATATCATTAGTATATATCCAATTAAATTAAAAAGAATTGAAAAAATATTTTTAAGTCTATATTAAAAGTAGTTAAAATTAAAAATTTACATATTAATTTACGACACTCATTTAGAAAAACATAGTTTATGACTTCTTATTTATGATGATTATTTATATAAGTATAAAAGCAACTTAATTGACGTTCAAAAATACATTAAAAATATTCCTCCAATCATAATATCGTCTAGGAATAAAATTTCATTTTTCAATTGACGTATTTTTATCATCTTTTCAATTTACATTATCATTCTTTGTGGCACACTAGAAGTGGGAACTATATGAGTAAATAAAAATACTCAAAGAGAAAGAGAACTGCGCCAATAGGACTTTAAATAATTGAAGGGTCCAGATTTTAATCATTGATCTTTAAAACATCTATAAATACTAAAATGATAATATGTATATTTCATTGCGAAAATAATTTTTTACTCATATAATAAAGAATAGAGATTATAAAATCAATCTATATGAAATGAGATTTGACACTCATATCATTTATAATTAAAAAAAGAATCACGAATGATTCTTTGATAACTTTATGGCTGGGGTACTTGGATTCGAACCAAGGAAATGTCAGATTCAGAGTCTGATGCCTTACCACTTGGCTATACCCCAATCACAAAATCTATTATATATCTTTTTTTTAAAGGAGTAAAGAAAAAAATGAAAATACGCACACGTTTTGCACCTAGCCCTACTGGTTACATGCATATTGGTAATTTAAGAACAGCTTTATATTGTTATTTAATCGCCAAAAAGAATAATGGAGATTTTATTTTAAGAATTGAAGATACTGATCAAAAAAGAGAAGTCAGTAATGCCAGTCAATTAATATATCAGACTTTAGAAGAAACAGGTCTACATTATGATGAAGGTCCTCAAATGGGTGGTCCTTATGGACCTTATATCCAATCACAAAGATTAGATATTTATCATCATTATGCTCAAGAATTAATTCGTAAAGGTGGTGCCCATTATTGTTTTTGTTCAGATGAAATCCAAGAACAAGATCCTTGTATTCATTTAAGTGATGAAGAAATTCAACAAAAGATTCAAAATGGTACTCCTTATGTTATTAGACAAACCATTCCTCAAACAGGTATAACGACTTTTGATGATGAAGTCTATGGACATATTGAAGTCGAAAACAAAACTTTAAATGAAGGTATTCTCATTAAAAGTGATGGCTATCCTACATATAATTTTGCAAATGTTATTGATGATCATCTCATGCACATCACTCATGTTGTAAGAGGAAATGAATATCTTTCCAGCACTCCTAAATATAATCTGATTTATCAGACATTAGGTTGGGATATTCCCATTTATATTCATCTTCCTACTGTCAATAAAGATGAAACACATAAATTAAGTAAACGTGATGGTGATGCATCTTATTATGATTTAAAAAATCAGGGTTTTTTAACTGAAGCTATTATGAATTATATTGCACTTTTAGGATGGGCTCCTGAAGGTTGTGAAATCTTATCTTTAAATGAATTGATTGAACAATTTGATATTCATCATATTTCTAAAGCTCCTGCTATTTTTGATATAGAAAAATTAAAATGGATCAATGGTATGTATTTACGCAATATGCCTTTGCAGGATTTTCATAAACTTTTATTACCACACTATTCTTTTATTCATCAATCTGTTAATTTATTAGAAGTCTCTCGTGTCCTACAACCTCGTTTACTTCAGGTCAATGATGCAATCATTCAAGAAACATTAGACTTTATCAATCAGGCATATCCATTTGATATTCAAGTCTATTCTCATAAAAAATTTAAAACAAATCCTGAAAAATCACTCAATGCTCTCTTATTAGTACAAAACCATTTGCATGAAATATCAGATTTTCAAAATGATGAAAATATTCTTCAATTCTTTATCAATCTTGCTAGAGAAAATGGACTTAAAAATGGTCAAATCATGGAACCTGTTAGAGCTGCATTAACAAACAAACGTTCAAGTGCGGGTGGTGCTGTAGAATTAATTCATATTTTTGGTCAAGAAGAAGCACTGCACCGCATTCAAGCAGCTATTCAAAATATTAACACATACTTATAAAAAATACGATGCCTTATGACACCGTATTTTTTATATTACTTTTTAAATAAAGAACTTTTCTTGATAACATAATACCCTGCACTAGAAGCCATCAAAAGAATCATCATTGGTAATAGAGATGTTGTATCTCCTGTCTGCGTTACCGTTTCTGTTGTATTTGTGACTTGTCCAATAGGTTTTTCAATTTCTTGAGGTTTTTGATCAGGCTGAACAGTTATTTCAATATCGCTATCTGGTTTTTGTTCAGGTTTCGTTGTATCTTCAGGTTTTGTTTCTTCTTCTGGTTTTTCCTCTGGTTTTGGTTCTTCACCAAGTTTTTCTTCTTCAGAAGGTATAACAACCAAAGCATCTAATGCTTGACGTAATTGTTCATACATTTGATCAACATCTTTTTGTGATACATTTTCATCATCAATGATTGCTTCAACCTGTAATAACAATGCTTCTACTTTTGCGTAACTTTCTGTTGTATATTGTTCTTTATCAAGTTGATAAACTTCATTAAAGATAGATGTTAAATTATCTTTATGAGCTTTTTCAACAAGTCCTTCAACTGCATGATTTAAAGTTTCAATAGCTTCATCTACCTCATCTTGAGTTGCATTATCATTACTGAAAACTTTTCTTGCTTTTTCTAATGCTTCAGTCACTTTTGTAATAGAATTAGGTGTATATTTTACAGTATCTAAACTCTGAGAAGCATTATCAATAGCTGCAATTAAATCTGTCTTATCTGCCAGTTTTGTTAAAGCTGAAACTGTTGCTTCAAGATTTTCAATAGCTTTTAAAATATCTTCTTTTGTCGTTTTTTTATCATTACTTAATGCAACAAGAGCATTTAATGCTTCTGTAAACTGAGCCACACTTGCTGGTGTATAAGAAGAAACATCAAAGTCTTTGTATTGATTATATGCTTCAACTAATAAATCTAAATCTGTTGTATTGTAAACTTCAAATTCCCATAATGAATATCCATATTCACTAGCTGGTTCAATTCCTTGCATTTTGACATATCTCGCTTGAACAGTATCAAATGTCAATGTTTGAATGCGATTGTTACCTTCTTTTGTTTCATCAATAGATAACATAGCAACTCCATCATTTGTGTCTATGATATGAGCGACATCCTTCCATGTTTTTGCATCATCAGACACCTGAACTTTGTATTCTGAAGCTCCATCTCCTTCCCACATCAGTACAACTTTATTAATCTCATAAGTTCCACCAAGATCGACATAAATCCATTGATTCATATAGTCTTGATCTCCAGCATCTTTTTTTCTTAATGATACCCAACGTGATGCTGTACCATCTGCAGCATTTTGTCCAATACCTAAACCATCAAAAGCTAAGGAAGCCTTATGTGACTTATATTCATAACTTGATTGTGCTTCTTTATTTAAAGAGATATTTTCGTTTGGTCCTTCAACATCTAGGATTGCCTCACCATAGACTTCAAATTCCCATAATGAAAAGCCATATACACCACCTGGTTCTAATCCCTGCATTTTCACATAGCGACCAGTAACGTTATCATAATCAAATTCATCTATACCACCATTACCATCTGTGATATGTGTGATATCTTTCCATTCTTTAGCATCATCAGATACTTGAACTTTATATTCTTTAGCTCCAGCACCTTCCCAATTCAAAATAACTTTTGAAATATCATAATTTGCTCCTAAATCAACATAAATCCATTCATTTTTAGCATCTAGCATCTCTTTTGTTCTTAAAGATACCCAACGTGATTGTTTACCATCAACTGTTCCAGTAGAACCATCAAAAGCAAGTGATGAATAATACTGTTTATTTCCATCCTTTGTATCTATAAACTCTGAACTTGCCACAGAATCTTTATTTAATGCAATATTCACCTTTGGTTCTGGTTCATCAATATCATGATTGAACTTTCCATAAACCTCGAATTCCCACAATGAATAACCATATTTATTATTGCTTATATCAATACCATGCATTTTTACATATCTTGCCTGAACTTCCTGATTAAATGCGATTTCATCAATACCAGGTTGTCCATTTTCTTGCAAGTAAACTTGTGTCCATTTTTCACCATCCATTGATACTAAAATTTCATATTTCTTTGCACCATTACCTTCCCAGTAAAGTTTAGCCCCACTTAAATCATAGATACCATTTAAATCAACTTGAATATATTCATCATTAGAATTTCTATTTGAAACCCATCTTGATTGATTATTTCCACCATTATTTTCGAAGCTGCCATCAAAGGCTCTACTAGCATCATAAACATTGTTATGAACTGATGAAGCAGTTGCTTCTTTATTGAAAGCAATATTTTCTTGGCTATCTGCCTCTATAAGATTTCCATAAATAGACCACTGTACAATCTGATAATTATCTCCACTTGATTCATTGAGTTTCAAACGTACATATTTTGCTTGTTGATTGCCTAAATCATTAATTGTTTCAATATTTCCTTGTCCTTTGACTGTTTTTATTGTTGTCCAATCTTGTGCATCATCAGATATTTGAATTTCATATTGAGAAGCATAATTTGTTCCCCATTCAATATCCATCTGAGAAAGTTCATAAATACCTTTTAATTCTACATAAATCCATTGTTCTCCTGATTTTTCAGAAATCCAAGATGTATTTGATTTATGATCAACTGCATTTGTTGGTAAATTTAAATCCTTAATTGTACTTGAAAACGCATTTTTATTTGATGCTATATCTTCATCTACAAATTTTCCATAAACAGATAGTTCATAAATACTAATACCATATTTTAATTGCGTTGACTTATGTGAATGAACTTTCACATAACGTCCATAAACAGGTTCATCATAACTATAACTATCAAGATATTCACTAGAAGTTTTCTTACCATCTTCAACAGTTGTCCAATTCACTTTATTATTTGATACTTGAATATCATAATCATCAGAACATGCTGATTCCCATTGGATACTCATGGCATCAATTTGTGCATAATGCCCTAAATCAACGATAATCCAGTTATCATCTTCATTTCTTAGAGAACTCCATCTTGTTGAAGTATTTCCGTCAACAGCTTTTTCTTTTGTATTACCTGGATCATTTGTTGATGTACTGCTGACTTCTACCACTTTATTTAAAGCTAGTGATTCACTTGCTTTCCACGTGATTTCCTTAATTTGATAATTTGCTCCTACTCCATTACCAAATTTAATCATAATATATGGATAAACACCATTTAAATCAATTGTATCTTCTCCACCATCACTATCTGTAACAGATTTCAACAATTCATATTTTTGACCATTGTCTGATACATAAATATCATAATCACTGGCATAGTTTTCGTCCCATAGAATATTAAGCATAGATAAATGGTTATTGTTTTCTGTAAAGAAACTTACCCATTGATCTTGTTGAGATTCACTTTGCCAATATGTTGCTTCATCATTATCAAATGCTTTTTCAATTCCATGATCTGACACTTGTGAACTTGTCTGATAATGATTGTCAGCACCTTCATTCATTGTCATTGTTTGACCTGCATAAGGTAAACCAGATGATACAAATGTTGTTTGTGATTCATGATTACCATCTTTTATTTGTACTTTTACTGTTTCATTAGCACTTGTATCGCTAACAGCTAATGAAATTTTTTTGACATCACTTGATTCATCAACAATTAAACTACAAGGTCGATCAACAGTGATTGTCATATCATTTTTTAAATCTAATGTTCCTGATTTATAGAAATTAATTTGTGTGATTTTTAATCCATCATGTCTTACTGCCTGAATATCACTTGTATTAGAAAGAATTGTAACAGGAATTTCTCCTTCAGCATAATTCTTAACTTCGTTAGCACTCTTATCCGGTACAACAATATAAGCATAAGTATCATTATCTGGATTTAATCCATGATTAATATAAGCTTTAAATGCTGGTGCAACATTTTCTTTAGCTTCTTCACTCCATAATGATGGATTATCCTGTTTTGCATTGCTGACAACAACATCAGTATTGTCTAAAAAGACATATCCGATATCATCGTTATATAACCATTTTGTGTTATATGTTTCATCAACTGTTCCAATTGGAACTTCAGTTCCACCAACATTTACATCTTTTGCTTCACTTTGATTAAGTGTTGTATGAATTTTGACTTTCTCTGTAGAATTGATACCTGCACCTAATGCTACAAATTCATCATCAAAGAAGAAGTATCCTTTTTTGACTTGTGTTCCTTTTTTATTCATATCGTAGGCTGTTGCCCCATATTTTCCATTAGATACACCAATCGTATGTTCTGTTCCATTTGTAAAACGTCCATAATTTGAATAATCTTCAACAACACGTGCAGCTGTTGTTGTTCCTGGAACATGTGCCCAGTCATAAGTTGGATAAACATGGATATATTCTCCACCATTAACAGTAATATAAGATGAAGCTGAAGATGTCCAATAAATTAATTGACCACCATCTTCTTGTCCAGTCCAGCTTCCTCGCCACTCTCCACCAATAACCTGGTTAGAATCCATTTTTATATTGACACCATAATTATCTCGCATATGAGACGCATAAGTCGAACGCCACATATAGTAGTTTCCATTTTTACCATTTGTCGTACTCTTATCAGTAATATTATTTAAAATAGCTTGATATTCATCAGCACGTTCTGTATCAACAGCCATCATTCTTTCTAATGGCAAAATATAAGCTGATGCATAATTGTCATAACCAATGGCTGAATCATATGGACGATAACCAAGATAAAGTTCCATAATATCATCTCTAATCGTCCAACTTGTTCCATCTAACATGTAATCAGCCATTAAATCAACAATACTTTGATCAAATTCATATGCTGTATCATTTAACATATAAAGCCAATAACTCATATCTCTAAACATAGAAAGACCATAGCCGTTAGAATAGAATTGTCTCCCATGCATATAGAAACTATTGTCTACTTGTACAGCTTCAGCTGTATTGTCATCTTCCTGTACAACTAAGCAGTAACTTAAATAATTATCAACTAATTCTCTAAGATCAATCATATGTCTATCTTTTAAAGAATCTTTATACTTTGCCCCATTTTCTGTAATAATAGCATAGTATACATAATTTTGATCAAACCAGAGATTGTTTTGACCAGTCCCATATTTTTCTGGTGTTTTCTCTAATAATTTATAAAGTAAAGTATTCATTGTTTCTTCTGTAATGCCCTCTACTCCATCCATCATCAAAGCAATACGAGAAAATCTTAATTGGATACCAATTTGTCTTTCCCACCAGTTTGTATTTGTTGGTTCACTGCCATTGTTGGCTTTTGTCCAATGTGCAATGGCTAAATTCAATTTTTCAATGACTTCTTTATTTTGATAAAGATCATTGCCTTCAACATGATATGCAATTGCAATAGCTTGAAGACGATCCAATGCCAAATAAGGTTCCCATGCCCCACCATTAGCTGCACTTCCTGTCGTTGTGTAATCAACATCTGCAAAAGAACCATCATCTTGAATCATATCAAGATAATCTTTTGCCTTAGATACATAACATGTTTCTACTTTAGCACCATCATCAAAAGTATCTTGAGAAATCATAAATTCTTTTAATCGTAACTTAATTGTTGCAAAATCATCACTTGCTGCATAAGATACATTTAAAGAACTTAAAATCATTCCTAGTGATAGTACTAATGATAATGTTATTCTTAACAGTTTTTTTATCATTTCTTTTCCTCCCATTTTGTAATCGCTTACTATATTAATATTTTTAGAGATTATAACTTGAATTTCAATGCAAAATTGCTTGAAAAAAAGAGCTTACTTCACAGAAGCTCAATGGAGTCAACTTAGTATATTAGACTAGGTGACTCTTTTTTTATTTCTGTAATTCTTGTGGTATGACTATATGT